>CANNKR010000279.1 GCA_947504615.1 Gemmatimonadota bacterium
ACAAAGAGCGCGGCCAGCCCGTAGTGCGCGTACAGCGCCTCAAGTTTCTCCTCGGCGCCGATCAACTTGAGGCGCCGCAACTGCGCGTGCATGGAGTCGGCGCCGAACCGGCGCGCCACCCCATAGACGACCATCGCGCCCACGGCACTGCCTCCGACGATGGCGGCGACGACGATGGAATAGTTTGCCCCGCGGCGCGCAGCAAGGAACGCTCCAAAGGCGACGACGACGTCGGCCGGTGCCGGCGGAAAGATGCTTTCTATGAAAGCCACCAGCGCAAGCAGGGCGTACAGCGTGGTGAGGTCTATTCCGCTCACCCAGGCCAGCAGTTCGTTCACCGACGCTCCACTTCGAACGACACCAGCGTCGCCACCGAGATTGCCGCGATGCCCTCGCCGCGCCCGATCCACCCCATCCCCTCGTTCGACTTCCCCTTCACCATGACGTCGGCGACGGTGATGCCGAGGGCATTGGCCAGCCGCTCTCGCATGGCGGCGCGGTACGGCCCGACACGCGGCGACTCGGCGATGACGGTGATGTCCACTTGAGTCGGCGTCCATCCGGCCAGGCGCACGCGCTCAACGGCAAGGTGCAGCATCTCGATGGAATCCCGCCCCTTGTTGGCGACGTCCGCGTCCGAGAACATCTCGCCGATGTCCCCGATCCCGGCCCCGCCGAGAATCGCGTCGGTCACAGCGTGCGCCACGGCATCGCCGTCACTGTGCCCGACCAGTCGCTGCGAGGACGGAATGAGCACGCCGCCGAGGATGATGCCGTCTCCCGGACCGAATCGGTGCGAGTCGTAGCCAATGCCCGTGCGCACGCGGGCGAAGCCCGTCGCCATGGGCACTTTCGGTGTTTCGCCGTTTGTGTCGAGCGGGAGCAGATTGAGGCGATCGGCGTTGATGCCGGCTTCCTGCAGTACGCGTCCGGCACCGCTCGCGGGACTGTGTCCCATGGCCCGCAGGATGTCGCCTTCGGTCACCACGCCGCCGCCGCGCCGCGCCGCGAGGTCCCCGGCCGCGCGCAGGATGGATTCTGCCGCGTCCTCGCTCTCGGCCATCGCGGCCGCGCCCGCGCCCGAGAGTCGCGACTCCACGGCGCGCACCAGCAGGTCGATCGGAATGCCCAGCATCGCCGTCATCTGCGCCGCCGAGCCATGGGGGGACTTGAGCATGCCCAGCAGCAGGTGCAGCGAGTTGGGGAGGTCGAGCCCGTGCCCCTCCGCCTCCATCATCGCCGCATCGATTGCCTTGCGCGCTCCCGACCCAAAACGAACTCCCATGCGACTGGCGTCTCCTAGGCGGCGGTGGGGGATGCGATCAGCTGATAGTTCTGCCGGCGCCGGCGCGGGGTGAACCCCGCGTTGCGGATCAGGCGCTCCATCTCGTCCGTGGTCGTGCTGTAGGTCGTGTTGGCGGCCGACACCACGTTTTCCTCGATCATCAGAGAACCAAAGTCGTTGCATCCATACGATAACGCAATCTGCCCAACTTTCATCCCCATCGTCACCCAGCTTGCCTGAATATTGGGGATGTTGTCGAGCACCAGCCGGGCGAAGGCCGTCGTGCGCAGGTATTCGACGGCATCGGTCTTGGGCATGTGGCTGAGCGTCGGCGTGTTCTCCGGCTGCAGCGGCCAGCAGATGAACGCCGTGAATCCGCCGGTGCGCGACTGCACGTCACGCAGGCGCAGCAGGTGTTCCAGCCGCTCCTCCGGCGTCTCGCCGATGCCGAACATCATCGTGCTCGACGTGCGCAGCCCTTCCAGGTGCGCCATCTCCATGATCTCGAGCCACCGGTTGGCGCCGGCCTTTTTGGGCGCGACGAGATCGCGGACACGCTGCACGAGAATCTCGCCGCCGCCGCCGGGGATGGAGTCGAGCCCAGCCTTCACGAGTTCACGAATCACGTCCCGCGCGTCCATGCGGTACAGCGTGGCCCAGAAGTCCACCTCGCTCGGCGAAAACCCGTGGATGTGGATCGGGTGGTGCCGCTTGATGTACTTGATGAGCTCCAGGTACCACTCGAACGGGATGTACGGGTTGTGGCCCCCCTGGATCAGGATCTGCACCCCGCCCAGTTCTTTGGTCTCCTCGATCTTCACGCCAATCTGCTCGTACGACAGCGTATAGCCCTCGCCATCCTTCGGACGCCGATAGAAGGCGCAAAAGCCGCAGTCGGCGACGCAGACATTCGTGTAGTTGATATTGCGGTCGACGATGTACGTGACGATGCCGTCCGGATGCAGCTCGCGACGCTTGGCGTCGGCGAGCGCGCCCAGTTCGAGAAGCGGCGCGTGCTTGTACAGGTCGAGAAGGTTGGCGAATTCAGACATTTATCGGTGGTGAAATAGCTGGTGGCAAATGGCGTGTCGCGTCTGGCACACGGCAGCCGAAGGCCGTGTCCCGAACGTGCTACGCAGCAGGCAAGAACACGAGCTTCCCCTGTGGGACCTTCCCCGCTCGTTCGAGTCGCCGGAAGAACTCCGACAGCCCATCGAGATATTGCAGCCCCAGCCCGTAGTCGAGACCGGAGAGGTACTCGTGAATGATGGTCGACGGAAGACGGCAGGCTGCGGCGGCCTCGTCGGCGATCCGGTCGAGATGGGCCAGCCCCCAGTTCCTGCTTTCGATCAGCGCCGCGTGCACGCCCAGCGCGGAGCGTACGCTCACATCGCGGCGGGCCGCCCAGACGGCGAACACGAAGGGTAGTCCGGTCCACGCCTTCCACTCCGCGCCGAGGTCGTAGACGAAGGGATAGTGCTGTCCGTGGCTCTCAGCGACCGGGTGCGCCGGGTGCCGCAGCATCAGTGCCGCATCTCCGATGACGAGGCGCGCGGCGACCGGCGCCTGATCGCGCAGCAGATCGTCCGCCTCGGCATCACCCGGCACGAACGACGGCGAGGCCTTCCAGACATGCTCGAACAGCAGGTCGAGCAGCACCACCGAGGTCATGGAGCTCCGGCTGACCATGACCTGCTGGCCGTCGAGCTCGCTGGCCGGGCGCGTGGAAAAGAGCATGACGCTCCGCACGGGGCCATCGCACGAGATGGCGAGGTCCGGCAGCAGCAGGTACTTGCCCGCTTCCCGAGCGTACTCGACCGCCGAGATCACCGACACATCGAGCGTCCCGTCCGACATGCCGCGGTTGAGCGATGACGGGATGCCGCTCACCAGATCGGCCTCCAGCGACACGATCCCCCGATCCACGGCGCCGTAGACCGGCGCGCAGTTCAGGTACGGGATACGCCCGACCCGCATCACGCGGCTCCTGCGGGCACCGCGCTCGTCTCGAAGGAGGTGCGCAGAATCTGGTAGAACGAGTCGCGCTCGGCCGGCATCTTGCCCGCGCCCCGGATCAGCCGAAGGATCGCGTCGAGTGTCATGCCCTGCGGAGTGTGCGCGCCGACGGCATGGTAAATCTTCTCGCGGACCACCGTCCCCTCGAGGTCATTGACCCCGTAGTGCAGCGCGATCTGCGAAAGCGGCGAGGACACCATGATCCAATGCGACTTCACGTGCTGGAAGTTGTCCAGGAACAGGCGGCCCACGGCCAACTGACGGAGATCGTCCCAGCCGGTCGTGGCGGTCCCCTGGCGGCCAAGCTGCCGGCCAAGCTCGTTGTCGTCCGGGTGATAGGCCAGCGGGATGTAGGCCAGGAAACCGCTCGTCTCATCCTGCAGATCACGCAGCATCTGCAGGTGCTCCATGCG
>CANNKR010000280.1 GCA_947504615.1 Gemmatimonadota bacterium
GGAACTGGCTACATGCGCGACGCTCGCCACCGAGGGAGGGGCGCAGTACCTCGTGATTCCGCAGTTGGCCGTGCAAGCGGCGCTGGCGACCGAGGTGACCGTGCGCGTGACGGCCGGGGGGGCAGGCCTTGCCACGCTGTTTGGTGGAGCGGCACGCACGGGCGCGCTGTGGACGGCTGGCGCAAACGGTGAGCAGGAGCGCCTGGACTTTCGGTTGCGTGAAGCCGAGCGGGGGCTGGCGCCGTTTGCGCGCGGCGCCGGTGCGTACCATCCGCCGATGCTCGCGCTCACGGTGGGGAGCCTGCGCACGTTCCAGGTGCTCGTTGACCTGGACGGTGGAAAGTATGAGCCGGCCACGGGGCGGCTTCGCTTTCTCGGGCGGCACCTCGGCATCTACGTGGACACCGCGACGGAGACGGCCCTGACGGACGCGCAGATCGAACAGCTGGGCAAGATGTTCGATGATGATCTCTATCAGAGTAACGTGGACGCGTTCGGCCCCGAATCGGACATGGACCGCAACGACCGGGTGCTCGTGTTCATGACGCCCAGGGTCAATGTGCTCGTGCCGGCCGGTGACTGCACCCTGAAAGGGTACGTGACCGGGTTCTTCTATGGGCGCGACCTGCTTCCGTCGCTCCCCAACTCGAACGGGGGGGAGATCTTCTATTCGATGGTGCCAGACCCCGGCGGCCGCTACAGCTGCTCGCACGCGGTGTACGACGTGATGCGGATCGTACCCGGCACTTTCGTGCACGAGTTCCAGCACATGATCTCGTTTTTCCATCACGTGGTGGCCCGGTCCGGTGAAGCCGAGGCGCACTGGATCAACGAGGGGCTGAGCCACATCGCGGAGGAGCTGGCTGGGCGGGTGTACGAGCGGCGGTACCCCGCGCCGCTAGGACGTTCGACGCCCACGCAGCTCTTTCCCGACTCGGCATCTGCGTTCATCTCGCCGCAGATGCTCAACGCGTACATCTACCTGAACAACACGTCGACGCACTCGGTGACGACGTTCGGCGCGTCCCCGTCGATCGAGGAACGCGGCGCGTCGTGGCTGTTCCTGCGCTGGCTGGGCGACCAGAAGGGGGACGCGATTTTCCGGCGGCTGGTGCAGACGTCCCAGACGGGGGTCGCGAACATCGAGGCACGCGCGGGCGAACCGTTCGCCCGCTTGTTCGGCGACTTTTCCATTGCCTTGTACGCCGACAGTCTTCCGGGCATGGCGCGCGATGCGGTGGCGCCGCGGTATCGTTTTCTCAGCCGCAACCTGCGGCAGCTGATGGCGCGGGAGGCCGCCATCTCCGGCTTCCCGAACGCGTTCCCGATCGTCCCGATCCGTGTGCCTTTCGCCGGCTATGCCGAAGGCCCCATCATTCCGGGCACGATGGTGTACGGCATGTTCGGCCCGGTCAGTGCGGGACAGGGCCCGGCGGTGCTGGACTTCTTCAAGACGGGGGGAGTGCGGTTTGCGCCGACGGAGGGAGCACAGTTGGGGGTGTTTCGGGTTCGATAGACGGTGGACGGTAGACGGTAGACGGTAGACTTTAGACGGTAGACGGTAGACGGTAGACGGTAGACGGTAGACGGTAGACGGTGGATTTCTGGGAGTGAGCGTGAGGTTTTCTGGCATCTTTGGCTTGGCGGTGGTCCTTGTGGGTGTGCTGCCGCTGCGCGCCCTGCACGCGCAGCGCGCGGGCGTGGTGCTGGCCCTCCCTGCGAGCGCGGCCGCGGCAGGCGCTGGGGACGCTGCGGCATTCGCGACCGGCGCGAGCGCACTCTTCTACGGCAGCCATGGTCTTCCCGTGGAACACGCGGTCGCCGCGAGTGCGGGGTCGTGGATTGGCGGGGCACAGTTCTCGACGCTGGCGCTTTCCATGCCGTTTCGCGGCGTGATCCTCGGTGCCGGCATGCAAGTGCTCGACTACGGCTCGGCCGATGAGATGATCCCCGATCCACTGACCGGAGGCGCGCGCGGCACGGCCACGGGCGACCGGGTGGGTGCGAGTGAGTTCGCGCTCACGGCCGGAGTCGCCAGGCATCTGGGTGCATGGCGCGCCGGGACGGCGGCGACATACGTGTCGCAGCAGGTCGCCGATGTGAGTGGCCACGCGGCGGGCATCGATGTTGGCGCGGGCGTCACGCTGCGCGGCTGGGACCTGAGTGTGGCCGCGCAACATCTGGGCGGCATGCTGCAGCTTGGCATGGTGAGTTCACCGCTCGTGCGCACGTATCGCGGGGCGGCGTCGAGCCCGGCGTGGCGTGCGGCGCGCGCCTCGTGGCGAGCCGTCGGCGAGTATCGCTCGGTCGATGGCGAAGGCACGGTGGCGTTGGCAGGCGGCGAGGGCGCGTGGGACGGTGCCGCCGGGTGGCGGCTCTCGGTGCGCGCGGCAGCGGCGGCGCAATCCGCCGAGACCGTCCGCGCGCCCTGGTCGGCGGGCGGCAGCGCGTCGCGTGGCGGCTGGTCACTGGACTACGCCTACCAGGGCTTTGGGGCACTCGGCGCGGTGCATCGCATGGGGGTCACGTGGCACTCGCGCGTCGCGCGCGCCCTCTCCCGCTGACCGGCGCCGCCATGCGCGTGCGCTGGGGCAGTGTGGGGCTGGTGCTGCTGGGGGCGCTGGGCGGCCTGGCGGCGCTGACGGCCGCCACACGCACCGGACGGTATCTCGTGCGTGCGGCATGGGAAGAAGGGAAGATTCTTCGCGGGCGGCGCGACATCGCGGGGCTGGTGGCGAACGAAGGGCTCGACGCCTCGACGCGCGGCAAACTGATGGTGGTGCTCGCGGCGCGCGCGTTCGCTGCCGATTCCCTGGGGCTGCCCGCGCGGGACGCCTTCACGCAGTACACCCGATTGTCGAGTGACACGCTGGTGCTCGTGCTCAGCGGCGCGGCGCGCGATACGCTGGCCCCGGTGACCTGGTGGTTCCCCGTGGTCGGGCGTGTGCCATACAAGGGCTTCTTCGACGTGCGCGAGGCGGTGCGCGAGGAGCGCCGGATGCGCGACCGCGGCTTTGACACGTACCTGCGGCCGGCCCCGGCCTTCAGCACGCTGGGGTGGTTCAACGATCCGGTGCTGTCGACCACGCTGCGTGGCGACACGGCCGACATTGCGAACACGGTGGTGCACGAGTTGACGCACAACCGGTTCTTCGCGCCGGGCTCCGCGGTCTTCAACGAGAGCTTCGCAAACTTCGTGGGCGCGCGTGGCGCCGCGGCCTTCTTTCGCGCGCGTGGGGACACGGCGAATGCCACGCGCGCGGATCGGCGATGGGACGACGACAAACGGCTGGCGCTGTTCTGGACGCGCGTCAAGGATTCGCTGGACGCGGCGTACGCGGCGTCCCCGGGCGCCGCTGGGCGCGACGCGCGGCTCGTGGCGCGCGACAGCGTGTACGCCTGGGCCCGGCGGCAGCTGGTGGACAGCGTGGGCCCGCAGTTGGCGACCTACCCCAGTTGGTACGCGTCGCGGGTACGGCTCGACAATGCAGCCCTGCTGGCCCGTCGTATCTACATGACCGGCCTGGGGGACTTCGACGTCGTGTGGGCGCGCGAAGGGCACGACCTGCAGAAGACGATCGCGCGCGTGATCGCGCTGGCAGAGCAGTCCAAGGGCGACGAAGCCGCCGCCATCGCCCGGTACGCACGCACGCCGTAGACGCGGCGCGGCACCAGTTATGGGGCGCCGAACTTTCCCCGCATGATCGCGCGCA
>CANNKR010000281.1 GCA_947504615.1 Gemmatimonadota bacterium
ACGACGGAAAGCTAATCCAGCCCCCCGTCGACCGTGCGACCGTCCTGGTTAGCTTTCCCTGATGCCCCCCACCCGATCCATCTGGCACCGTCGCGTCGTCGCGCCGATCGTGCGACAGCTCCGGCAGGGCATCACGCCCGACCAGATCGCGCTCACGATCGCCCTCGGCCTCATCATCGGGATCTTTCCCATCCTCGGTGCGACGACCGCGCTGTGTGCCCTCGTTGCCCTGCGGCTGAGGCTGAACCAGCCGATCATCCAGCTGGTCAACTATGTCGTGTACCCGTTGCAGCTCATCGCGCTGCTTCCGTTCTATCGCGGCGGCGAGTCGCTGTTCGGGCAACCACACATCGCATTGTCCATTCCCATGCTGGTGGCGCGGTTTCGCGCCGACGCCTGGGTGTTCCTCTTGGACTTCGGTCGCATCGCCGTGCAAGGCGTCGTGCTCTGGTGCCTGCTCGCCCCGCTCGTGGCCACCGCGGTCTATTTCACCGTGCGACCGGCCCTGCGTGTCCTGGCGCGGCGCGAGACGGCCCGCGCCCAGGACAGCGCCGCATGAGTCTTCACTGGACCTAGCGCTTGGCGCTGGCCAACTGCCGACCCACGGGCAGTGACCGAATGCGCTTTCCCGTGGCGGCAAAGATCGCATTGGCCAGCGCAGGTGCCACCGGCGGTACCCCAGGCTCACCCACACCACCCGGCGCGCCGCCGTTCGGCGCCAGGTGCACGTGGGTCTCGCGGGGCGCGGCGCCCATGCGCAGCACCTCGTAGTCGTTGAAGTTCGACTGCACCACGCGCCCCTTCCGAAACGAGAGTTCGCTCGTCATCGCGTTGCTGAGCCCCATGATCACGGACCCTTCGGCCTGCGATCGTACACGCTCGGGATGCACGACGAAGCCGCAGTCCATGGCAATGTCCACGCGCGGGATCGCAATCACCCCCTTGGCGTTCACCTTGGCGTGAACGACCACGGCGACGTACGAGAGAAAGCTCTTGTGCACCGCCAGGCCGAGCCCCTCGCCCTTGGGGAGCTTCCTGCCCCACCCCGCCTCCTTGGTGGCGAGTTCGACCACGCGGCGATAGCGCGCGGTGTCGTGCGGATGCAGGTCCCAGGTGTCGCCGTAGTTCTCCACCGGAGCCACCGTGCCGATTTTCGTCATGTCGATGATGCGATCGGGGCCCAGCAACTCGAGCAGGAAGTCACGCGGATCCCGACCCGCCGCGTGCGCGAGTTCGTCGATGAACGACGAGATCGCGAACGCGTGCGGTATGGCGGTCACCGAGCGGAACCAGCCGATGCGCGTGTGCGCCTCGGCCTTGCACGACTCCGCCTGGATGTTCGGGATGGCGTACGGAAAATCGGTGACCCCGCCCGCGAGTTCGCCGTCGCTCTCGCTCGTCACGCCCGGAGCGAAGGTACTGTTGATCGACGGCGACGCGACCCGGTGCAGCCACCCCGTCACCGCGCCCTTCGCATCGAACGACGCTTCGAGGCGCTGCACGGCGACCGTGTGCGGATAGCCGTGCTGGATGTCATCCTCGCGCGTCCAGACCACCTTCACCGGCGACTTCATTTCGCGGGAGAGGAGTGCGGCCTCCACCACAAAGTCGGGCTTCGACTTCCGGCCGAAACCACCGCCCAGCAGCGTGACGTGCGCAATGACCTTCTCCTTCGGCAACTGGAGCGCCGCGGCGACTTCATTTCGCGCCGACTGCGGATCCTGCGTACAAGCCCATACCTCGCAGCCGTCGGCGGTGACGTGGGCCACGGCCGCGGGCGGCTCCATGGGCGCCTGCGCGAGGTGCGGCGCGTAGTACTCCGCCGTCACCTTCTTTGCCGCGCCCTGCAGCGCCGCCGCGACATCTCCCTGCTTGCGCGCGATGCGTCCCGGCGCGCGCACCGACGCCTCCAGTTCCGAGCGGTACTTCACCGAGTCGTGGGCATCATTGGGACTCGCCGTCCAGGTCACCTTGAGCGCGCGCCGTCCCTGCAGGGCGGCCCACGTCCCAGTGGCGATCACGGCCACGCCCCCCAGCGGCTGGAAGCCCGAGGGGATGGGGGTGGTCGGAATCCGGATGACGCGCACCACGCCCTTGATCTTCAATGCCGCAGACGCATCGAGCGTTGCCACCGAGGCGCCGTAGACCGGCGGGTGCAGGATCACGGCGATCTTCATGCCGGGGAGCTTCGCGTCCTGCCCGAAGATCGCCTTGCCGGTGAGGATGTCGTGCTGGTCGAGCCCGCGCACTTCCTTGCCGATGAACCGGAACTGCGACGCCTCCTTGAGCTTCGGCGACGCCGGCACCGGGAGGGTGCGCGCCCGGGCGACGAGTTTGCCGAACGAGAGCGAACGATTGGTGGCGGCGTGCACCACCGCCCCATTGCGTGCGGTCACCTCGCCTGCCGGCACCCCCCATTCCGCGGCGGCGGCGAGTTCGAGCATCTGGCGCGCGGCCGCGCCGGCCAGGCGAAAGCGCGTATACGACCCGCTGCGAATGCTTGTGGAACCATCGGTGTTCTGGTCACCGTACTTCGGGTCGCCGACGGCCTGTTCGATGCGAATGGTGGTCCAGTCAGCCTCGAGTTCGTCGGCCATCACCATGCACAGCGCGGTGCGAACGCCCTGCCCCATCTCGGAGCGGTGGCAGATGACCGTCACCAGCCCGTCCGCACCGATGCTCAGGTGCACCGAAGGCTGCAGCGGGTCGCCGGCAGCGAAGAACTCGGACATGGCCTCGAGCCGACGAACCCCCGTGGCACCGACCGCGAGCACGAGTCCGCTGGCCGCCAGCGTCTGCAGGAAGGCGCGACGTTCGACCATTGATGGCGTCGTCATGGTCAGCGCCCCGCCTTGGATGCCGCCACGATCGCCGCCCTGATGCGCCCGTAGGTGCCGCACCGACAGATCACCGCCGACATCGCGTTATCGATGTCAGCCTCCGTGGGGTGCGGCGTCTGCTTGAGCAGCGCCGCCGCGGCCATCATCTGCCCCGACTGGCAGTAGCCGCACTGGGGCACGTCGGCATCGGTCCAGGCCTTCTGCACCACGTGATCGCCCTGCGCGCTCAGCCCCTCGATGGTGGTCACCTGCTTGCCGGCCATCGCGCTCATCGGCGTCACGCACGACTGAATGGCGTTGCCGTCCACGTGCACGGTGCAGGCGCCACAGGCCGAGATGCCGCAGCCAAACTTGGTGCCGGTGAGTGAGAGTTCGTCGCGCAAATACCAGAGCAGCGGCTGTGTGGGGTCGCCGTCGTACGTGCGGGGAGTTCCGTTGACCGTGAGGCGCATGGGGGGCTGAACTCTCAGTGTGGGGGGTGGAGAGTGGCAGGCGCAACGATACCACGTCCGTGCGACGATCGCGAGTGTCGCACGCTCACCACATCTGCGGCCTCGGCCCCCCACTGCGGGGTCGTTACCTTTCGCCCATGGCCCTGACCTCCACCATGTACACCTTCGACATCGCGCTCAGCGACGTCGACCGCAACGTCTACGAGCAGCTCAACCTCAAGGCGGCGTGTCACCCGTCCGAGACCGAGGAGTACTTCGTGACGCGGGTGCTCGCGTACTGCCTGGAGTACCGGGAAGGGATCGCCTTTTCCAAGGGGCTCAGCGAACCTGACGAACCGGCGGTCAGCGTGCGCGACCTCACGGGAGCGCTGAAGGTGTGGATCGAGGTCGGCAGCCCCGACGCGGCCC
>CANNKR010000282.1 GCA_947504615.1 Gemmatimonadota bacterium
ACGCGTGTCGGCCACCACGAGCGCCGCCTGGCCGGCGGTTACCACTTCACCCGGTTCGATGGCGCGTGTCACCACCATGCCGTCGATGGGTGCGCGGAGCACCAGGTCCTCGGCCGTGGCCGCCACCATTTGCTCAGACGCCGTCGCCCCTTCGGCGTCGGCGCGCGCCGCCCGCAGTCGTTCCGCACGCGTCCCGCGTTCGAGCAGTTGCAGTTGCGCGCGCGACGCCTCCAGACGCGCCGCTGCGCTGCGGGCCGCCGTCTGCGAAGCGTCCAGCTGTTGTTGGCTGACGACCCCGGACGCCGCGAGCGGCCGCAGCCGCTCCGCCTCACGCGCCAGGCGCGCCGCGTCCGAATCCACTGCATCGCGTTCAGCCCGCGCACGCTGCAGTTCTTCCGCGCGCGGCCCGTTCGCCAACTCCTCGACGGTGGCCGCAGCAGCGCGGGCGCGGGCGGCGCGCTGCCGCGCGTCGGCGCCCAGGGTCGGCTGCATCAGCACCGCCAGCGTGTCACCCGCGCGCACCCAGTCGCCCTCGCTCACCAGCACGCGTACCACCCGGGCTGGCACCGTCGCCCCGACGTCGATGGTGACGTACTCCAGCGTCCCCGTGGCCTCCACCGAGCCAGCCGGTGCCCGGTGGCACGCCGCAGCCAGGACGGCGACGGCACAGAGGAGGATTGTCTGACGCATGGGTGGAGTTTACGCCCCGTGTTTGCCGAGGGCCAGAGTGTGGCATAGCATTAGGAACCGCATGGATTCCACCACCAACCCCCTCGGTTCCGGAGCGACGCCGCTGCTCACGGAACGCAGCATCGTCATCGTCGATGACGACGCCACGTTGCTGTCGCTCACGAGTTCGTATCTGCGGCGACTCGGCGCCACGGTGCACGTCGCCAGCAACGGGTGCGAGGCGCTGGCGTTGCTCGAGTCCCTGCACGCTGCCGGCACTGTCGTACACGCAGTCTTGTGCGACCTGCGCATGGCTGGCGGCTCCGGCATGGAACTGCACCGGCAGGTGGGCGAGCGCTTCCCCCTGCTGCTGCCGCGCATGATCTTTTCCAGCGGGGATGTCGATGGCGACGACGTGCGAAGCTTCATCGATCGCCCGGACATCACCGTGCTCGCCAAGCCCTATCCGCTCGCCGAACTCCGCCGCCGGCTCGCGGAGTTCCCGCCGCCCCCCTGACCTGAGCCGCGGCAGGTCCCACTTCCCCCCAGCCCTACGAGATCCCCATGTCCGAGAAGGCCCAGAGCGCCTCAAGCCATACCCGGTGGTTCCCGCTCTTCCATTTTGTCGCCACCCCGATCGCCCTGCTCAACATCATCATCGCCGGTCGGCACGCCTGGTACGTCGGTGGCCGCTACGCCTGGTGGAATGTCGTCTTCGCCTTCGGCTTCGCGGCGGCCGTTCTTGGGTCGCGCGTGATGGCACTCGCCGTCCAGGACCGGCTCATTCGGCTGGAAATGCGCCTGCGGATGCGCGAGGTGCTTCCTGCGGCCATGCACGCCGACATCTTCCGGCTGACCGTGCGGCAGATGGTGGCCCTGCGGTTCGCCAGTGACGCCGACCTGCTCGATCTCGTGCCGCGTGTGCTCAAGGGCGAGCTGGCCGATCAGAAGGACATCAAGGGCGCCATCAAGGACTGGCAGGCCGACTGGCAGCGCGCCTGATCGGCAGAGGCTAGCCCGGCAGGAGAGCGGCGTGCCAACTGTCGTTGGCGCGCCGTTCGAATTTCTCCCCATACGTGGCCGCGTCCAGCACCGACAGGTCGAACACCATCGTGTCGGCATCCACGTTCCCGGTGCGCGCCAGGTGCGCAAAGTCGTCGCGTGATATTCCGTGCACGAAACCCGCCGCATCGCGGTAGTACACCAGCGCATTGTCCATGAGCGTGGTGCCGATGCCCGCTTCCAGCGACTTCAGCGTGCGGAACAGACCGTCGACGGAACACCCCGATGCCCCTTCGCGCGACGTATCGACGCCCACGGCAAGGAACCGCTCATCACGCCAATCGCGCGCGCACCACAACGGATGCCCATGCGCCGCCCAGGTCAGCAGGAAGCTGTCCACAGCCGCCAAGAGCCGCTTCTCGTCCACGTCATCGATGGGGGCGGCAGCGCCGAACAACCAGACACGACTGGAGCCGGGCAGGTCGGCGAAGGGAATCACGGGCATGGTTGGGGTCAGTCGTAGATAGGGAGAAGTGCTAGCTCTACTGCGCTAGAAGAATGTGATGCTATTCCGATTGACAGGCCCGCTCAGGGTGCATCGCCATCAGACGCCAGCGTTCAAGAGGGCCGCGATCCGGCTGTCATCCATCGAACGGCTCTGGCTCGTTTCGAAGGCACCATCGCCGCGCATTTCAAATGCGGTTTCGGAGAAACTGCTCCAATAGCTTCCAAGAATGTACTTGGTTCGCCCTAGTAAATAGAGATCGGCTACGGCGTCCCTAATGGACTCCGTGCTGTTGAACGCAAACGGTTTGTCCAACGCGACAATCGGACACGTTACGGACCGTCGGATGTGATCACCAACACCTGCGTCGTCGCACGAGAGAAAGACCTTGATGTGCGGGGCCAGCCGATGCAGAAAGTTGATGCGCTCGATGAACCACCGCGTGGGTGACGCTTCTATCGTCTTGGGATGCGCCCTTGTTGAGCGCACACTAACACCGACAACAGTGTTACTCCGGAGAAAATCATCAAAGGCGCGAATATTTGACTGAATCGCTGGCACCGGGATTAGCCGATGTGAAAAGGCGGCGAACTGCGTATCGAGATACGGTTCCCCGAACTTCTCGATCGTCTCGAGATACGTGACGAATCGCGGAGCCTTGAAACTCAGAGTCTCGGTCTTTCTGCCTTCGTAGTTGAGGTCCATGTGGAGCCCGTCGAAGCGACGGGCGAGATACCTGAAGATCCGATCTTCACGCTCCCCAATGATTCTGTAGGGACAGTCGAAGAGATCTGGCAAGGTCGCCTGGAATCCGTCGACGATGGGCCATCGCACCAAGAGGATGCAATTGTGCTTCTCGCTGTAGGAGGCCGCGCAAATGAGTACTCCTAGCCTGTTGCACAGGCCACCCGAGACACTGATAACGAAGATCCGTCGGCGCATGGTATCGGTCCTCGACTTGCTTCGCCAGAAGAATGTAATGTTGCTCAGCGGCAACTCGGCCTTGCCATGATTTCTACCGGAGCATGCGCACGCCCCGATGTCGAGCCCTGCAGAAAGATACCATCGACTGGGCCCAGGAGTTGATGGACCGGATGGCGCCGTTTCGAGCGGCCCTCGTGCTTCAAGGAGGCCAGTAACGGGCACCGGTGTATCTGCAGGCGCTGATCATCGATGACATGATCGCTGCAAGTAGTGCAAAGCCACCTTGAAGGATGGCTACTCGAGGGCCCGGACAGCCGTCTCTGGCAGGAACGACTGCTGCCACAGCCACGTGAGTACGACAGGCACCCCAGTCAGGCCGCCGGCCGCCAGTTGAGCGGGTGCGCCATCGACACAGCAGCGCCGGTGCTTGCGGATCCGGAATCCGCCAGCAGTGCTCCCGCCCCTACGGCTTCGGCAACTGCAGCATCGGCACCGCGCCGCCCGTCACCGTCGGCAACTTGCCGTCCCACTTCTTCGCCATCTCGTACTGCACCAGCGTCGGCGTGATGCTCGCCGCCAGCTTCCGGTTC
>CANNKR010000283.1 GCA_947504615.1 Gemmatimonadota bacterium
TCAACCCCGCGCTCGCCGAGAGCCAGTTGCACGGCGGCATCATCCAGGGGCTGGGCTACGCGCTGTTCGAGGAACGCCACATCGATCGCGCGCGCGGCGTGTCGCTGACGACCAACCTGCACGACTATCGCATCCCGACGATGGCCGACATGCCCGCCATCGACGCGTCGTTCCTGTTCGGGTCGGACACCACGGCCAATCACACCGGGGCACGCGGCATCGCCGAGCCGCCGATCATCCCGACGGCGCCGGCCATCGCCGCTGCCGTGGCCGACGCGCTGGGCGTCGAGGTGCACGAGATTCCGCTGACGCCATGGCGCGTGCTCGGCGCGCTCGCCACATGACGCCGGACAAGGTGGTGCTGGCCGAAAAATTCGCGCGCTTCAGCGACCACTGGAGTCCCAAGGTTGTCGGCGAGCTGAATGGCCAGCAGGTGAAACTCGTGAAGTTCCAGGGCGAGTTCGTCTGGCACCGGCACGAGCACGAGGACGAGCTGTTTCTCGTGGTGCGCGGCGGTTTCGTGATGGAATTCCGCGACCGGTCCGTGGCGCTGGGCGAGGGCGAATTCATCGTCGTGCCGCAGGGCGTCGATCACCGCCCCGTGGCGGATGAGGAAGTGTGGGTGATGCTGTTCGAGCCCGCCGGCACGCTGAACACCGGCAGCGCGGGTGGCGAGCGCACCGTAGAGGAGTTGGACCGCCTGTAGTTGATTCGGTGTTGAAAACCGTCTTTCACGGGACCTTCCACCATGAAGCGATTACTGCTCTTCGTTCTTCCCGCCGCCCTTGGCGCGCAGGATCTCTCCGCGGTGGCCGACAAGGTCTTCGCCCAGTGGAACAGCACGCACACGCCGGGCTGCGCCGTGGGCGTCGCGCGCAACGGCGCAACGATTTTCTCGCGCGGCTATGGCATGGCCGATCTCGAGAACGGCACCCCCATCACGGCGCAGACCATCCTCGAGAGCGGCTCGGTGGCCAAGCAGTTCACCGCCACCGCGGTGCTGCTGCTCGTCGGCGAGGGGAAGATTCGCCTGGATGACGACGTGCGAAAATACGTCCCCGAGTTGCCGCAGTACGGGCGCACGATCACCATCCGCCACCTGTTGTCGCACACCAGCGGATTGCGCGAGTGGGGCAACCTCGTGGCCGACCAGGGCTATCCGCGTGGCACGCGCGTCACGTCGCAGGTGGATCTCGTCGACATCATCGTGCGGCAGAAGTCGCTCAACTACCCTGTGGGCGATTTCTACTCGTACACCAACTCGGGATTCGCGCTGCTGCCGACCATCGTCGAGCGCGTCAGCGGCATGACGTTTGCGAAATTCAGCGCCGAGCGCGTCTTTCGCCCGGCGGGAATGTCCGACACACGGTGGCGCGACGACTTCACCGCCATCGTTCCGCGGCGGGCGCAGGCCTACTCGCGTCGCGCCGATGGTTGGCATCTCGAAATGCCGTTCGAGGGCGTCCACGGCCCCGGCGGATTGCTCACCACGGTGGGCGACTGGCTCAAGTGGAATGCCGCGCTCGACGCACGCACCTTCGGTGCCGTCTCCGATTCCCTGCTCAGCCGAGCGACGCTCACCAGCGGCCGCGTCATTCCGTACGCCATGGGCATGATCAATGGCACGTACCGCGGCGTCCCCGAGTGGGCACACAGCGGCTCCACCGCCGGCTACAGCACGTATCTCGCACGCTATCCCAAGCAGGCGCTCTCCATTGCCGTGATGTGCAACGCCGCCGGCGCGGCGGCCACGTCGTACACGCGGCAGTTGGCCGACGCGCTGATTCCCGAACTCGAGCCGCCGGTCGCGTGGGACACCACGATGGCCGACCCCAACCGCATCGGCCGGTACGTCGGCATCTACCGGGATGACCGGTCGCATGACATTTCGGAACTGTTTCTGGACCGCGGCCAGTTGCGCATCCGCGGCGGCGCGCCGCTTCGCGCACTGCGCGACGGCGACTTCCTGATGGGCGCGGCCTCGCGCCTGCACGTGAACACCGCGCCCGATGGTTCTCCCACCGGCGTGCGCATCCTGGCCCCTGACGGCGACACGCTCACGTGGACTTATGCCTCGTCCGGCCGACCGCAGCCCACCGAAGCGCAGCTCGCCGGCCTCACGGGACACTGGGTCCAGCCCGAAATCGGCGCGGCGTGGATCGCGATCGTCGAGAAGGGAGCGCTCGTGCTGGAACTGCGCCCCGGCACCCGCGTGGTGCTCACCCCCGCCTATCCCGACGCCTTCGATGCCGGGTCGTACGGCACCATCTGGTTCACGCGCGACAAGAAGGGGATCGCCACCTCCATGCACCTCGGCGCCTCGCGGGTCTGGGACCTGGTCTTCCAGCGGCCGCGTTAGTAGCGAAGACGGCGGAATGCATCAGAGGGTGACCCCACGCGGAGTCACCCTCTGTCGTACTCTGTAGTTCTCGGTCGTACTCTGTCGTTCTCTATCTCCGCCACGGCGGCAGATCGCCCTTCTTCCCTTCGATCTCCGGGTTCTGCCGATAGAGCGTGGCCGTCTTGCCGATGGTCTGGATCACCTCGGCGCCCACTGCTTTCGCCAGTTCCGCCGCCGCCTCCTTGGCCGTGACATCGACGCTGCGGTTCAGCGCCACTTTCACCAGTTCGCGCGTGCTCAGCGCGTCGTCGAGCGACTGCACCAGCGTCGGCGTCAGTCCTTCCTTGCCCACGTGGACGGTCGCCACCAGGCCATTGCACTCAGCGCGCAGCGAGGCGCGCATCTTTCCGGTCATCGTCATTGTGATTCCTTGCCGGTCATTGGAGGTCGGGCAGCACCGAGACTGAACGTTCGGCGCGCCGGCGATCGCCGGACTGCGCCAGATAGGGGCGGGGATCGAGCGGCGGACCATTCCACCACTGCCTCGCATCCACGAACCGCATCACCTGGAAGTGCAGGTGCGGCGTGTTCTTGGGTGCATTCCCCGTCGTTCCAACGTAGCCGATCACCTCGCCCTGTGCGACCGACTTTCCCTCGAACAGCCCCTCGGCGTAGTGGTCGAGGTGCGCATAGTAGAAGACGAATCGCTTCTCGGGATCGGTCGCATAGATCGTGGTCCCGCCCAGGCTGTTCTTCGACAGGCGCAGCACCGTGCCGCTGTCGGCCGAGAGCACGGGCGTGCCGCGCTTGGCCAGGATGTCCACCGCCTGGTGTGCGCGCGCACCGCCATCCCGTCCCTGCCAGTAGGTGTCGGGCACCTTCTCGGGCGGCACCCCGTCCACCGGCACCATCAGTGCGCGGTCGTGCAGGTAGTCCTCGTCCGTGAGCGCCATCGGCGCCATCGGGGGGGGCGACTCGGACGGCGGCTCGGGAAGCTCAAAGACGGGAGCGTGCACCGGGGCGAGCGGTCCCAGCGGCCGAATGGCTGGGCCGCACGCGGCGGTCACGATCGCCAGCGCGGGGAAGACGTGCACGAGACGCATTGTAATTGACTAACGAACGTCCCGGCCGGGCGTCACGGCGGGGAGCCGGCAACGCCTCGCGACGCTTGAGTTGGGGGTCTTCAACACGGAGGAAAACGAGGAACACAGAGGGCCACGGAGTACCGCAACACGTAGGGGGTGTGGGGGGCAGTACTGTCCGCCGCACCCCTTTTAAGGTTGTTGCCGTTGCCGTCCTCCGTGGCCCTCCGTTCGCTCCGGTCTCCGTGTTGAATGAACCA
>CANNKR010000284.1 GCA_947504615.1 Gemmatimonadota bacterium
CTCTACACCATTGAGGTCGCGCTCGAGGGCGTGTCGCACTTGCCCAGTGGACTCGTGGGCAAGCTGACCATCGGATGCACCGCGGCGCCAGCCGCCAAGGGCGGCGACACTGGCGCGCGTCCGGCGTCGGCACCGTGCACCGAGCCCTCAGCGGGCCCAGGCAGTGATGCCGCCGGCGTGTCGTCCATTCCCGCCGAAGCGTTGGTGGAAGGTGACGGCGATCAGGGGCTGGTGTTCACGGTGGACGCCGCCGGCAAGCGCGCGCACCGCGTGGCGGTAACGCTCGTGGGGCTCGACGGCGACAAGGTGCTGGTGCGTGGCCTCGAGGGCGTGACGCGCGTGGTCAGCGTCGGCGCCACGTGGCTGACGGACAGCGCGAAGGTGGAGATCAAGCCGTGAAGCTCGCCGAGTTTTCCGTTCGACGCTGGCAGTTCACGATCCTGATGTTCCTGATGCTTGCCGCGCTTGGCGCCGCGAGCTGGTTCCGGATTCCGCGCGGCGAAGACCCCATCTTCCCCATCCCGATCTTCAACATCATCGCCGTGTACCCGGGAGCGAGCCCCAACGACATGGAGCAGCTCGTCGTCGACAAGATCGAGGACAAGCTGGGGGCGCTGGAGCAGGTGAGAAAGTTGACGGCGAGGGCCGAGGACGGACTGGCCGTGCTGCAACTCGAGTTCGAGGCCGGCGTGGACGCCGACCGCAAGGAAGACGAGGTGCTCCGCGAGATGAACGCGCTGCGCCCCGAACTTCCGGCCGGGCTCGCGCGACTGCAGATCATTCGCGCGTCGGGAACGAACGTCAACATCCTGCAGGCGGCGATCCTCAGCGAGACGGCGCCGTACGCGCAGCTGGACAGCATCGCCAAGCGGTTGAAGGACCGGCTGGAGCGCGTGCCTGGCATCAAGAAGTCGGAGCGCTGGGCGGCACCGCCGCGCGCGGTGCTCGTGTCGCTCGACCTCGATCGGCTGGCGCGCGTCGGTGTGCCGCCCATGCAGGTGATGCAGGCCATCGGCAGCGACAACGTGTCGATCCCCGGCGGCAGCGTGGACGCCGGCACGCGGCGATTCAATCTGGTGCCGCAGGGGCGATACCGGACCATCGAGGACGTGCAGCAGACGGTGATCGGCGGTGGGCGCGCGGGGGTGGTGCGCCTGAAGGACGTGGCCGACGTGCGCTGGGGGTACGGCGACCCCGTGCACATCGGGCGCTGGAACGGCAAGCGCGCGGTGTTCGTGACGGCGGCGATGCAGGAGGGGTTCAACATCGCCCATGTGAAGGACGCCATGTGGCCCGAGTTGGACAAGATGGAACGCGAGTTGCCGGCGGGGATGAGGCTGGTGCGCGGCTTCGATCAGGCCGCCAACGTGGACCGGCGGCTGTCGCAACTCGGCAAGGACTTTGCCATCGCCCTGGCGCTCGTGCTGCTGACCCTGCTCCCCCTGGGGACGCGCGCCAGCCTCGTGGTGATGATCTCCATTCCGCTGTCGCTGGCCATCGCCGTGACGCTGCTCGACATCACGGGGTTCAGCATCAACCAGCTGAGCATCGTGGGCTTCGTGATCGCGCTGGGGCTCCTGGTGGACGACTCCATCGTTGTCGTGGAGAACATCTCGCGCTTCCTGCGCGCCGGAAAGACTCGGCGCGAGGCCGCGGTGCAGGCCACGCGCCAGATCGCCGTGGCCGTCATGGGAGCGACGGCGACCCTCATCTTCGCGTTTCTACCGCTCATCTTCCTTCCGGGCCTCTCGGGGCGGTACATCCGGGTGCTCCCCATCGCCGTCGTGTACGCCGTTCTCGCCTCGCTGTTCGTGAGCTTCACCATCGTCCCGTGGCTCGCGTCGCTGGTGATGCCGGCCAAGTCGGAGGCACACGGCAACCGCTTCCTGCAGCTGCTCGAGCGGGGAATTAGGGTGAGCTATGCACCCCTGCTCCACCGTGCGCTCGGCAACCCGCTGCGCACCCTGGCGCTGTCGGGGACGCTGATCGTCAGTTCGCTGGCGCTCATTCCGTACGTCGGATTCTCGCTCTTTCCCAAAGCGGGGACCCCGCAGTTCCTGGTGGACATCGAGACCGCGCAGGGCGCGTCCATCGAGTCCACCGATGAGGCGGCCCGCTTCGTGGAGCAGGTGCTGCTGAAGCACCCCAACGTACGCGGCGTCTTCACCAACGTCGGCAAGGGGAACCCGTTCATCTACTACAACGTGTCGCCGCGGCAGGAATCGGCCAACGCGGGCGAACTGTTCGTGCTGCTGCACGAGTATGCCCCCGTGCAGACGCCGCTGATGATCGACTCCCTGCGCGCGACGTTCTCACGCTACGCCGGGGCGCGCATCGAAGTGCGCGAGTTCGAGAACGGTCCGCCCATCGATGCACCGGTCGCCATGCGCATCGAGGGGCCTGACCTCGACTCGCTGCGCGCCATCGCCGCGCGCGTCGAACTGCAGGTGCGCGCGGTGCCGGGCACGCAGTACGTGCGCAACCCGCTGGCGGTGAGCCGTACCGACCTGTCGCTGCTGGTCGACCGGCAGAAGGCCGGGCTGCTGGGGGTGGCAACCGCCGAACTCGACCGGACCGTGCGCCTTGGCGTGGCGGGGCTGGAGGCCGGAAAGTTCCGCGCTCCCGACGGTGACGAGTATCCCATTACCGTGCGCGTGCCACGCGACGGACGTCCGACGAGTGCCATCCTCGACCGCATCCAGGTGGCATCCACCACGGGGGCGATGATCCCGCTGAACCAGTTGGCGCACCTCGGCTTCAAGGGATCGCCCACGCTGATCACGCACCACAATCAGCAACGCGTGGTGACCATCACCAGCTTCGTGCGCACCGGGTTCAACACCGACCGGGTGACCAAGGAAGTGCTGGTCAGGCTGGAAGCGCTCAAGCTTCCGACTGGCTATCGGTTGACTCCCGCCGGCGAGATCGAGAGCCGCGAGGAGAGTTTCGGCGGCATCGGCGCGGCGATCATCGTGGCGGTATTCGGCATTCTCGCCATTCTGGTCCTCGAGTTCCGGACCTTCAAGAGCACCCTCGTGGTGGCGAGCGTCATTCCGCTGGGCATCGTGGGCGGCATCGTGGCGCTCTACCTGAGCGGCAACACGCTGAGCTTCACGGCGATGATCGGCTTTGTGGCCCTCATCGGCATCGAGATCAAGACGTCCATCCTGCTGGTGGACTTCACCGATGAGCTGCGCCGGCAGGGATTCTCGCTCGACGATGCCATTCAGCGGGCCGGTGAGGTGCGTTTCGTGCCGATCGTGCTGACGTCGGCCACGGCGATCGGCGGGTTGCTCCCGCTGGCGACACAGGGGTCGTCGCTCTACTCGCCGCTGGCGTGGGTGATCATCGGGGGATTGGTGTCGTCAACGCTGATCGCGCGGCTGGTGACGCCGGTGATGTACCGGCTGCTGGCACCGAAACTCGAGTTCACCGAGGAGCACCCGGTACCGACGATCTAGTTGCTCGCTCGGCATGGGCGGCTGGCGTTGGTCAACACCGGAACTCGTTCGTTCAACACGGAGACCGGAGTCAGCGGAGGGCCACGGAGGACAGCAACTGCATTTCTTGGGGGCTTGTGCGGATGGTACTGTCCGCCGAGCCCCTTTGAATTGTTGTTGCAGTACTCCGTGGCCCTCCTGTTCCTCATATTCCTCCGTGTTTATCAAAACAC
>CANNKR010000285.1 GCA_947504615.1 Gemmatimonadota bacterium
CCCGGCGTCCAACGCCGGGGCTTGTCTTTTGCCCGCCAACGCACGCTCTTCCTTGCATGCGCCTCAGACTCCTGTTCCTCGCGGCCCTCGCCGCCACGCTTCCGCTCGCCGCGCAAACCGACACATCGGCGCACGCGACCTTCCGCATCACGCCGCGCCGTCCCGTCGAAGCGTTGCGCGTCGACGCTCTCAAGCTCGCCCCACCGCCGGGACTCGGCGGCACGCGCGCCGCCGATCTCGCCGAGATGGTCGCGCTCGACCCGACGATCAAACTGGATGTGCGCTACGCATCCACCAACAACTTCATGGGCGCGCCCATGTATTCGCAGGCGCGCGCCTTCCTGCAGCGCCCCGCCGCCCTGGCGGTGGTACGGGCGCACCGCGCGCTCGCGCGCGAAGGGTACGGACTGGTCATCCACGATGCGTACCGTCCGTGGTACGTGACCTGGATGTTCTGGGAGGCCACCCCCGACTCGCAGCACACGTTCGTCGCCAATCCGGCCACCGGCTCGCGGCACAACCGCGGCGCGGCCGTCGATCTCACGCTCTACGACCTCGCGACGGGGCGCGCCGTGCGCATGCCCAGCGGCTACGACGAGTTCAGTGAGCGCGCGTACCCGGCCTACCCCGGCGGCACCGCCACCGAGCGGGCGCGGCGCGACCTGCTGCGCCGATACATGGAAGCCGAAGGGTTCACCGTGAACGAGTCCGAGTGGTGGCACTTCGACTTCACGGGGTGGCGCGAGTATCCGGTGCAGAACATCCCGTTCGAGAAGGTGGCGCCGGGTTCTCGTTAAAGCAGGTCGGGGGGTTCAACACGGAGACCGGAGTCGCACAGAGGGCCACGGAGTACTGCTACAGAACAAATCAAAAGGGGGTGTGGCGGAGAGTCCTGTCCGCCACACCCCCTTAAAGTTGTTGCCGTTGCAGTCCTCCGTGGCCCTCTGTGCCCCTCCGGTCTCCGTGTTGAAAAAACCGGACAAAAAACTCACGCCGACAGCGGCAACTCCATCTGCTTCGCACGGGAACGTCCGCGGCGCTTGATGGACGCCGACAGGTGCGGGCGCATCACCGGCTCCGCCGGCGGCAGTTCGGCGCGGGGCAACTCGCTGAGCAGGCGCGCCGTCTGGTCACGGAAGCGCAGCATCATCAGGGGCACCGCGTGCGCCGACACCTTGCCCGCGAGGAACCGTCGCACCTCGGACAACGCCTCCGTCGGCAGCAATCGCGCCAGCGGATGATCGTCGACGAGGGCGCGCAGTCGACTCAGGTCACGTCCCACCATCGCATCGCACAGCGCGTCCAGGTACGTCAGCATGGCTGCCTCCGTTTTGTATCTTAGACACACCCTGATACTAATACGTTTACCCGGTCATTACGTTGAGCGTCACCATTCTGTTACAACGGGGTCCATTCCATTGCCACGACCGCCTGAGGGCGGTCAACGGAGGGCAGCCGGCTCAGCGACCGATCAGGTCGAACCGCACGCTGCGGTGGCCGCCCCGGCGCTTCCGCGGTGAATACCGGAACAACTGCGCCGGACGCCCACGCCCCTCACTGCGCCATTCGTCCGTCGGCTCGGCCAGATACGCCGCCTGCAGCGCGCGCCGGAAACTCGCCTTGTGCAGGCGCCGGCCGAGCAGAAGTTCATAGACCTGCTGGAGTTCGCTCAGCGTGAACGCCGGCGGGAGCAGCCGGAACGCCACGGGCGCCACATCCATGTGGAGGCGCAGGGTCTCCAGGGCGCCCTCGGCCAGTGCCTTTTGGCGGGGAGCCAGCGCCGGGAGGGCATCCACGGCCACCCAGGCCGACCCACTGGCCGTCGGCGTCGTGGCGCTCATCACACCGACGAACGGCACCGACAGCGCCGACTCGGCGGGATGCTTCTTGCTCGCCGTCGCCACCCCCGGCGCCATCCAGGGAATGCCGTGCCCCGTGATGTCCTTGGCCAGTTCGCGGGCGGTCTCCTCGAGCGTCTCGCCGTCCACGCTCCACACGAAGGGGAGCACCGGCTTGCCCGACGCCGACTTCACCACCAGCACATGCAGCCGCCCGGCGCGGGCGGAACACAGGACAAGATCGATGGTGGCGCCGCCACGGCGGCGAGATTTCGGGGAAGACATCGCGCGATGAATAAGTAACATTTCGCAACTAATGTCAAGCAGAGGTCACGATGCCCGAATTCCCGGCCGAAATGGCCGGCCCGGCCCGTCAGTACGTGATCTGCCCCTGCTTCGTCGTGTCGACGTCGTCCGTGCGCCCGCCCTTGAACAGGAATGCTTCCATGTTCCGCGTCAGGAACTGCCGCGCCTGCGGGTCCATCACGTTCAGGCCGTAGTGGTTGATCAGCATCGTCTGCTGCTTCAGCCACAACTGCCAGCAGTCCGGGCACGTGCCTTCGAGGATGCGCGCGCCCATGGCGCCGGGAAACGGTGGCCGCTCGAAACCTTCCTTCTGCGCGCCGCACTTGGCACACGTGATCATGGGCATGGCGTTGCTTCCTTGGCAAAATCGGATCACGGACGACAGATCACCGGGCACGGCGGTTCGTCCTCCCGATAAACCTACCCGGGCGCCGGCTACTTCGGTATCGTCACCGGCCCGCCCTGCACCGCCCTCGGTGCGTCGCCCCAGGCGTCGTTCTCCGCATTCCAGTCCGGCACGGTGCCATCCGGCCAGAGACGTGCACCGATCACCCGGCCGCGCGCCGGCGCCGACAGCACCACCGAGGGCCCCTGCGCCCAGACATCCACGGGAAACCGGAAATCCTCCGTGCTCCCATCCTCGTATTTCACGCGCACCGCCGGGGGAAAGATCACTCCCGTCGTGCGCGTCACCGCCACGAATACGGCGCGTGCCTCGCCGTCGCCACGCGTTTCCACCCCGGTGATGGCCAGATCGAGCTTGTCGGTGGTGTACCACCAGCTCTGCCAGAACCAGCCCAGATCCGCGCCGGATACGTTCTCGATGGTCCGGAAGAAATCGCCGGGGGTCGGGTGCCTGAAGGCCCAGCGTCGCGTGTACTCCCGGAAGGCGCGATCAAACGTCTCCGCCCCCAGCACGTGATTGCGCAGCGTCAGCAGCGCCACCGCCGGCTTGTCGTACGCCACCGCGCCAAGCGCCGGCTGGGCAATGCGATCGGGCGCGGTCATCAGCGGCGCATCGATCCCCGCTGCGACCACGTGCATCCAGTCGGCCAGCGAACCGGCGTAGGCGCTGGTCCCGGGATAACGCCGCTCGTTGGAGAAGGCGTTGATGTACGTGTTGAATCCTTCATCCTGCCACGCATAGCGGCGCTCGTTGCTCCCGACGAGCATCGGAAACCACTCGTGCCCGTGCTCGTGGTCGATCGTGCCGAAGACGCTGTTGGGATCGCCATTCTCTCCATAGCTCACCATCACGAACATCGGGTACTCCATGCCGCCCACTGGCCCCGCGACGCTCGTCGCCTGCGGATACGGATACGGGTGAAACAGTTCCGAATAGGTCCGGATGCTCCACTGCGTCATCTCGGCGCCCTTGTCCCACGCCCCCTTGGTGCGTTCAGCCTGGAAATACGCCTGGCACAGCACGCCGTTCCAGCTGGTGGCATCCCACTGGAAGTCGGGCGCACCGGCCCACGCGACGTCCCGCACGCGTTCGGCGCGGAACCGCC
>CANNKR010000286.1 GCA_947504615.1 Gemmatimonadota bacterium
CGAAAGGGCTCGACCTGACGCCGATCACGCAGAGGCAACTGGACGACATCGCCCGTGAACTGAATGGCCGCCCTCGACAAACGCTCGACTGGCGCACACCATCTGAAGCGCTGGCCGCGCTGGTGCGATGACCGCCTGAAACCGCCGGGGCTTGTGCGGACAGTGCCGTCCGCACAAGCCCCCAAGAAATGCAGTTGCCGTACTCCGTGGCCCTCCGCGCCCCTCCGGTCTCCGTGTTAAATGTCACCGGCCCCGAAGCCGCGACTCAGCGCGGAGCCCGACCCAGCGTCACCACGTCGCTGATCTTCTCGCCCACCCAGTTGCGTTCATCGCGGGCCAGTTCGACCACGCCCGCCGGCACCGGAGCACCGGCGGGGGCCACGAGGCGTCCGCCTGGCGTGAGCACCGTCACCGCCCCCGACAGTCGCGCTGGCGTGGCCCGTTCCAGTGCGAGCCCCTGCACCGACGCCGGCGCCAGCGGCCAGCGATCACCGACGCCGGCAAGGATGCCTATGCCCTGGTCGGTGACGATACTCGCCGGGGGATCGACCAGCAGATATTCCGCCGGCATGAGCGCCAGCAACGCCGGGGCCAGGCTTCCCCACCCGCCCTCGAGCAGGTAAAGCCCGCGCTCCTGCACGTGCAACAGGGCAGCGGCACGCATCACGCCGTCGTCGGTCACGGGCATCGCCGCACTGATCGTCGGCTCGCCGAACAGCACCACGCCGTCGCGTACGGCAAACTCGGCGTCGCACACCGGGCAGGCGAGCGTGGCATCGAGCAGCCGGCGGTGCGCAGTGCGGGTCGCGGCCGCCACCAGCCACGTGTCCTCATGCACGTTGGGGCAGCGCAGGCGATCAATCAGTTCAACGAACACCGCAGGTCGCTCAGGACGGCGAGAGGCGCAGTTCGTGCACCGTCACGTGCGGCGGCTGGCTGACGGCGTAGAGCACCGCGCGCGCGACGTCATCGGGACGCAGCATCGCCTCGCGCCTGGCGAGCGTCTTGCCGAGTTCGGCCTCGTGCGGCTCCCAGAGGTCGGTGTCCACCGCACCCGGGGCAATGAGCGTGGCACGCACGCCACTGCCGCGCGACTCGGCGTACAGCACCTCGTGGAGCGCGCGCAGCCCGTACTTGGACGCGCTGTAGGCGCTGTTCATCGCCCAGATGTTGCGGTCGGCCACCGTGCCGATGCTCACCACGTGACCACTGCCGCGCGCCCGCATGGCAGGGAGAAAGGCCCGAAGCAATCGGAAGGGCGCGGTGAGATTGAGGTCGAGGGTCTTGGCAAACTCCTCGGGATCCTGATTCAGCAGCAGCGCGCGCGGGTAGACGCCGGCGTTGTTGACCAGGATGTCGGGCGCGCCCCCCGCCCACTGCATGACCGCGGCCGACAGCGCGGCGACGTCCACCGCATCGGTGCAGTCGGCGGGAGCCACCAGGTGCCCGTCGCCGAACTCGGCGGCGAGTTCAGCGGCGAGCCGGTGCAGCGCATCGGCCCCTCGGGCCACGAGCGCCAGACGCACCCCGGCGGCGGCGAGTGCACGCGCGGTGGCGGCGCCAATGCCGCGCGACGCTCCCGTGATGACCGCCGTGTGCCCGGTGAGCATCAACGGAGCGGCTGCGACGGGCTGTGCGCCAGCCGCAGGAACTCGTCGCGCGTCTTGGCGTCGTCAAAGAACGCGCCGCGGAGCGCCGACGTGATGGTGATGGAGTTCTGCTTCTCGACGCCGCGCATCATCATGCACAGGTGGTAGGCCTCGATGACGACGCCCACGCCATCGGGCTGGAGCACGTCCTGGATGGCGGCCGCGATCTGCTCGGTGAGGCGCTCCTGCACCTGCAGGCGCCGCGAGAAGACCTCGACGATGCGCGGCAGCTTGGAGAGGCCGATGATGCGGCCGTGCGGGATGTAGGCGATGTGCGCCTTGCCGAAGAACGGGAGCATGTGGTGTTCGCACATCGAATAGAGCTCGATGTCGCGCACCATCACCATGGAGGAGTGTTCTTCCTCGAAGACCGCGTCGCCGACGACGTCCTGCACGTCCATCTGGTAGCCACGGGTGAGCCAGGTGAGCGACTTGGCCACGCGGCTGGGCGTCTTGGCAAGCCCGTTGCGCGTCGGATCTTCGCCCAGCATTTCCAGTTGGCGCCGGACCGTGTTCTCGAACTCGAGCGTACGGTTGCCGTCACCATCACCCGCGACGGTGACATCGTCGAACGGATCATCGGCGGCGTCCAGGCGGGCGCGCAGGGAGCGCGGATTGCGCGGGGCGTCAGCGCCCATCGTATTCGACATAGTTGTTTTCGGTTTCCCAGAGCCTGAGGCGCGACAGGGTGCGCGGCCGGAGGGCCGGTTCGAGGACGCGCCAGAACATGAGGATAATGTTCTCGGACGTCGGGTTTGTTCCCGCCATGGCCGGGACGTCGACGGAGAAATTGCGGTGATCGACGTGATCCAGAAGTTCGCGCTCGACGATCTGCTTGAGCAGGCCCAGGTCAATCACATAGCCCGTGACCGGGTCGGGTTCGCCGGTGACGGAGACTTCGAGGACGTAGTTGTGGCCGTGCCAGTTGGCGTTGTTGCACTTGCCGAACAGGCGCGCGTTGTCTTCGTCGCTGAGCGCGGGGTTGTGGACCCGGTGCGCGGCATTGAAGGTGAGGCGGCGGGTGACGGTGAGGAGGGGCATGGGGGAAAGATAACGCGGTTGGCTCCGATTGCCTTTCCGCATCACCCCCCCGCGACGTGGCGAGCGGCCGGGACTCCTGCCGCGCGAAATGTCGCACAGCGATGCCGCACAGCGATGCCGCTCGGCTTGCCCGTGCGAACTCTCCAGCGTACCTTCGCGCCGTCGAGGCGCACGCCCGTGGTCTCGCCTGAAAGGATCGGCCGGGGCCGTGGTTTCGTGGCATCCACCAGGTTGAGCTAGCAGCGTCCATGCATCGTCCCTCCCCGGTTCCTTCCGTCATCGCGCACCCCGGTGATGGCGATCTTTCGCTTCGCGTCCTCGGCGAGCCCGCGCTTGAGCGCGGCGGCAACGACGGCGCGCGGGAGCGTATTCTCGGGTTGGGCAAGCCGCTGGCCCTGCTCACCTACCTGTCGGTCGTGCCGCAGCACGAGGCCAGCCGCGAGTTCCTCGCCGACCTCCTCTGGGGCGACGACTCCGTCAGCGACCCGCTGCACAGCTTGCGCAACGTCCTGTTGCAGCTTTCCAAGCAGGTCGACGCCACACTCATTGAGGCGTCACCAACCCGCTGCCGCCTGACGCGCGTGGTGGCCAGTGATTTGGGCGCGCTCACGCAGGCGCTGGGCGCGCACGAACTGGAACGCGCCATGGGAATCTACACGGGCGAATTCCTGCCGAACTTTGCGGCCCCGGGCTGTCGGCAGTTCGAGCAGTGGAGCGACAGCGTGCGCGTGCGCGTCCGCACCGACGTGGCCAACGCCGCCGACGTACTCGTGCGGCAACTGCTCGACGCCGGGCGCGCGCGCGACGCCGAGGGGTACGCGCGCCGCATGATCGAGATCGATCCACTGCACCAGCGGGGTCGACGCGTATTGCTCGAGACCCTCATCGCC
>CANNKR010000287.1 GCA_947504615.1 Gemmatimonadota bacterium
AGGCATCGCTCATCGGTTACCCCGCTCCGAGCAGTTCACGCACGATCGCCGCTTCATCAAACGGGAACGACGTGGTACCGCGAATCTGGTACGTCTCGTGTCCCTTGCCCGCGAGGAGCACCACGTCGAGACGTGGGTCGGCCATGGCGATGGCGGTGGTGATGGCTGTGCGGCGGTCTTCGATCCGCTCGTATCCACCACTGGGCAGCGCCGCGCAGATGTCGTCGAGGATGCGCTCGGGATCCTCCGTGCGCGGATTGTCGCTGGTCACCACCACGAGGTCCGCCAGGCGATGCGCCACCTCCGCCATCATCGGACGCTTGCCCGTGTCGCGATCGCCGCCGCAGCCGAACAGCACGATCAGGCGCCCCGGGGTGAACGGGCGCAGGGCGCGCAGCGCCCGCTCGAGCGCATCGGGGGTATGCGCATAGTCGCGCAGCACGGTGGGATGCTCGCTGAGGATCTCCAGCCGTCCGGGGACCTGCGGCAGCGTGCTGAGCCGCGCGGCGACGGTAGCGACGTCCATGCCAACGCCAATCGCCGCCGCCGCAGCGCCCAGCGCGTTGGCCACGTTGAAGTCCCCGATCAACGGCAGTTGGACGATCGCCTGATCGTCCCCGTGCACCAGCGTCCATCGGCTGCCGCGCGGGTGGTACGTCACGCCCTCGGCGCGGACGTCGGCGTCGGCGGAGGTGACGCCGAAACGGAGCGCGCGCGGCGCCATCGGGAGCGCAGGCCACGCGTCATCGTCGGCATTCCACACCGCGACGCCATCGGGCGCGAGTGCGCCGACCAGGCGCGCCTTCGCGGCAAAGTACGCGTCCATGGTCCCGTGATAATCGAGATGATCACGCGTGAGGTTGGTGAAGACCGCCGCCGCAAAGTGCAGGCCGTCCAGCCGTCCCTGATCGAGCGCATGCGACGACGCTTCCAGTGCCACCGCGCGTACGCCATCATCGACCAGCGCCCGCAGTGCGCGCTGCAGTTCGATCGGACCTGGGGTCGTGAGTCCGGCGCCACCCGGTAGCGCCTGGCCCGCGCTCCCCACCAGCACACCAAGCGTTCCAACGCTCGCCGCGCGCGTGCCCGGTTCGTCGAGCAGGTGACGCAGCATCCCGACCGTCGTCGTCTTGCCGTTGGTTCCGGTGACGCCGACCAGCCGCAGATACGTGGCAGGCTCTGCGTAGAACGCTGCCGCGACGAGCGCCGCGGCGCGGCGTCCATCGCGCACCACCAGCGACGGCAGCGCGGTGGCGTCCGCATCCTCGACGACGGCCAGGGCGGCCCCGGCGGCGACCGCCGCGCCGAGGAACGCGTGGCCGTCGTACTGGGTGCCGCGCACCGCCACGAACGCACCGCCGCGCACGACCGCGCGGGAGTCATCGGTGATCCCGGTGACACGCTCGGGCAACGCGCCGCGCTGTTCCACGAGCAGGCCGGCGCGCTCGAGCGCGTCCACCAGGAGCGATACCCTCACGGTGCGGCTCATGGGGCGGCCACCGTCACGCGGCTACCGGCGGCGGCCATGGAACCCGCGGCGGGCCACTGCGCCTCCGCCCCGCGCGTAAAGGCGACGCGAAAACCCGCACGATGCAAGGCGCGCGCCGCGAGGCGCTGCGAGAGCCCCTGCACCGCCGGCACGGCCCGCGGTCCGGCAACGACGCGCACGGGGGCCGCGGGCTGCGCCAGCAGGATTTCGAACGGCACCGTCCCCGCGCTTTCCGTCACCACGTTCGCCGACGGCGCCACCGAGGGTGCCGTGGGATCCGGCGCGGGATCGCCCGCGGGCGCCGCCGCCGCTGCTCGCTGCGGTGCACTCGCCAGCCCGCGCCGATCGAGTGCGGCATCGCGCGCGGCGATCGCCGCTTCCAGGATGGTCTTGGACACGGGCGCTGCCGCCTTGCCGCCGAAAATCGACCTGGTCGGATTGTCGAGCTTCACGAGGATCACGATCTGCGGCGCATCCGCGGGGAACATCCCCACGAAGCTGGCCTTGTACGCGCCCTTCACGTAGCGGCCATGCTTGGCCACTCTCGCCGTCCCCGTCTTGCCCGCCACCTCGAACGTGGCCAGCGATGATCCTTCGGCCGTACCGCCGTCCACCACGCTCTTCAGCAGCCCGCGCATCGTGCGGGCGACGTCGGGTGACATGAGCCGGCGCACCACGCGGCGCTCGTGCCGGTAGGTCACCACGCCGTCCGGCGACCGGATCTCCTTGATGAGCGCCGGCTGCAGCAGCTCGCCGCCGTTGGCGATCGCCGCGTACGCGGTAGCCAGTTGCAGCGGGGTCACCATGATTTCGTAGCCCATGGCCATCGACGCCGCCGTCTGCTGCGACCAGTGCGCCGGTGCGGCCAGGCGCCCCGGTGATTCCGATGGGTAGGTGGTGCCCGTCGGCGCGCCGAAGCCCGCGTCACGCATCAGCTCGAACTGCTCGCGCGGCGTCAGCCGCTGGGCAAACTGCACAATGCCGATGTTGCTCGAAAAGCGAATGACATCGGCCAGCGTGAACGAGGCGGCCTTGTGGTCATCCTCGATCGTGCGGCCGTTGTATGTCCATTTGCCGCCATGGGTGTTCACCACCTCGTCCACCCGCGCGCGGCCACGATCGAGCAGCGAGGCGGCGATGAATGGCTTCAGCGTCGATCCGGGCTCGTACGGTTCCGTGAGCGCCGTGGCCGCCGTCGCCCGGGGATCGGCGCGGCGACTCGCCAGCGCGCGGATTTCGCCGGACTGCGGATCGAGGATCACGATGTCGCCGCCCTCGGCCCCCATCTTCAGCACGGCATCACCCAGCGCGCGCTCGGCGATATCCTGCAGCCCCGCGTTGATCGTCAGCGAGACGCTGTGCCCGGGGCGCGCGGCCGTGCCATCCTCCGACGGCGACGCGAAGCGTCTCCCCTTGCTGTCCCGCAGCAGCGCTGAACTCCCCGCCGCACCGCGGAGCAACTGGTCGAGCGCCAGTTCCACACCATCCACGGGCACGCCACCGTCTGCCGTGCGGCCAATGATGCGGCGCAGCCCTTCCGACGGCGACGCGACCCGATTGAGCACCGGCTCCGGATGCACGCCGCGGGTGGCGGTGATCATGGCCACGTCGGTCGGCAGGAACAGTCCCGGAATTTCGACCCACTTGTTCGTCGAATCCGTGGCGCGCGCCACCCAGTTCGCGGCCACACCGGCGCGCGCCATCAGCTTGCCGAGCTGACTGCGATTCTTCACCTCGCCCGGGGCGACGCGCAGGCGCACCATTTCGCGGCTCTCTACCAGCACGTCGCCACTCGCATCGCGAATGGCGCCACGCGGCGCGGGCAACGGCGCGGCCGCGACCTGCTGGTCGCGTGCGCGCGCCTTCCAGCGGGCGCCATCCATCAGCTGCACCTTGGCGGCACGGCCGATCACCGCGAGCGCGAAGAGCGCGAGCGCCGCATGGATGAGGCGAGGCCGGTCAGCGAACAGCGACACCAGGCTGGCGCTGGAGGGTGATCACGATGCTGTCGCTCGGCACGCGCATGTGCAGCCGTTCCTCGGCCACACGCCCCAGCCGCTCCATGCTGATGGCCTCGCGGATGTCGCC
>CANNKR010000288.1 GCA_947504615.1 Gemmatimonadota bacterium
GTCTTCGCGCGACCCGCCGCCGCGTCCAATGATCACCACGTCCGCACCGCGCCACCGCGCCACGCGTTCCAGCGCCGCCACCAGTGACGCCGGCGCGGCGTCGCCCTGCACGGCCGCCGGCACCACGATGACGTCCACCGACGGATTCCGCCGCGCAATCACCGACGTGATGTCGTGCAGTGCGGCGCCATCGGGGCTGGTGATCACCGCGACGCGACGCGGAAATCGAGGCAGCGGTTTCTTGCGCGACGGATCGAGCAGGCCGTCCTGTTCCAGCCGCGCGCGCGTGGCCTCGAACGCCTTGCGCCACAGTCCTTCGCCCTCGGCCTCCATGCCGCGCACCACGAACTGCATCTTCCCCTGTGCGGGATAGACCGTGAGCTGGCCGCGCGCCATCACCTGCATCCCTTCGTCGGGCGGCGCGGGAATGCGCGAGGTGTCGCTGGCCCACACCACACAGGGCAGCGAGGCCTTGGCGTCCTTCAGGGTGAAGTACCAATGCCCGCTGCTGTATCGCTTGAAGCCGCTGACCTCGCCGCGAATCCAGATCGGCGGGAACGCGCCCTCAATGACCTCCTTGGCCGCCTGCGTCAGCTGCGCGATCGTGAGCGCCGTCTCTGCGGACTCTCCCGGCGCTGCTTCCCGCACGCTGACGCGGCGTGTCGTCACGCCGTGCCCGCGGCCTGACCCGCCGCCAGTTCCTGCGCCGCCGCGCGCACCGTGTTCTTCAGCAGCATCGCAATGGTCATCGGCCCCACGCCACCCGGCACGGGCGTGATCTTCGAGGCCACCTGCGAGACGGACGCAAAATGCACGTCGCCGCACAACCGGTAGCCCTTGGCCTGTGTCGCATCGTCCACGCGATTGATCCCGACGTCAATCACCACCGCGCCCGGCTTCACCATATCGGCCGTCACGAACTCCGGCTTGCCGATGGCCGCAATGAGGATGTCGGCCCCGCGCACCACCGACGGGAGGTCGCGCGTCTTGGAGTGGCAGACGGTGACCGTGGCACTGGCCGCCACCAACAGTGACACCATCGGCTTGCCGACAATGTTCGAGCGGCCCAGCACCACCACGTTCTTGCCCGACACGTCCACGCCCGCGCGCTCCAGCAGCACCATCACCCCGGCCGGCGTGCACGGGGCAAAGCCGCTCTTCTCCCCGATCCAGACGCGTCCGACGTTCACCGGGTGAAAGCCGTCGACGTCTTTTTCCGGCGCGATGCGCAGGATCACCGCCTGGGGATCGATGTGCTTGGGCACCGGCATCTGCACCAGGATGCCGTGCACCGTGGCATCGGCATTCAGGCGGTCGATGAGCGCCAGCAGTTCCGCCTGTGGCGTGTCGGCCGGCAGGCGAATGGTCTCGCCCTTCATCCCAGCCTCCACGCAGGCCTTTTCCTTGGAGCGCACGTACACCGCGCTCGCGGGATCCTCACCCACCAGCACCACGGTGAGCCCCGGCGTCACGCCGCCGCGCACCAATGCGTCCGTATCGCGCGCCACGTCGGCGCGCACCAGCTTGGCGACGGCGACGCCGTCGATCAGTTCAGCGGGCAACGTCTGAAGTCCTCTTCTCTCGGATGGCGACGACCTTGATCTGCCCCGGGTACTGCAGCTCCGCCTCGATGCGACGCGCGATCTCGTCGGTCAGCGACTGCATGCGCAGGTCATCCACGTCGTCCGGATTCACGATGACGCGGATCTCGCGTCCCGCCTGGATGGCGAACACCCGGTCCACGCCGCGATAGCTCGCGGCGATCTTTTCCAGCCCTTCGAGGCGCTTGACGTACGTCTCGAACGCCTCGCGGCGCGCGCCGGGACGCGACCCGCTGATGGCGTCGCCCGCCTGCACCAGCACCGATTCCTCGCTCTCGTGCGGCACGTCGTCGTGGTGCGCCGCAATGCAGTTCACCACAAACGGCCCCTCGCCGTACTTCGTGGCCACTTCCACGCCCAGCTGCACGTGCGTCCCTTCGTGCTCGTGCGTCAGCACCTTGCCCACGTCGTGCAGCAGCGCGCCGCGCTTGGCCAGCGCCACGTCCAGCCCGAGCTCGGCCGCCATGATGCCGGCCAGGTGCGCCACTTCCTTGGAATGATCCAGGATGTTCTGCCCGTAGCTCGTGCGCCACTTCATGCGCCCGATCAGCTTGATCAGCTCGGGGTGCAGGCCGTGGATCCCGACGTCGTACGCGGTGCGCTCACCCGTCTCGATGATGCCGGCTTCCACTTCCTTGCGCGCCTTCTCCACCACTTCTTCGATGCGCCCCGGGTGAATCCGCCCGTCCTCGATGAGGCGCGCCAGCGCCAGGCGCGCCGTCTCGCGACGCACGGGATCGAAGCAGGAGATCACCACCGTGTCCGGCGTGTCGTCGATGATCACGTCCACACCGGTCGCCAGCTCGAAGGCGCGAATATTGCGCCCCTCGCGCCCGATGATGCGCCCCTTGATCTCGTCCTTGGGCAGCGACACCGCCGTCTGCGTGATCTCGCTCGTGTGCTCGGCGGCGATGCGCTGCACGGCCAGGGCCACGATCTTCTTGGCCTCGCGGTCGGCGTTGCGCTTGGCCGACTCGCGGATCTCGCGGATCTTGTTGGCCGCGTCGGCGTGCGCCTCTTCTTCCATGCGCCGGATCAGCTCGGCCTTGGCTTCCTGCGCCGACAGCCCCGCCAGCAGCTCCAGCCGACGACGCTCCTCGCCCACCATCTTGTCCAGCTCGGCCTGCCGCTCCTCGACGCCCTTCTCCTTGCGTCCCAGATCGCTGGCCCGGCGCCCAAGGTCACGGTCACGCGTCTCCAGCACTTCCACCTTGCGGTCGAGCTGCGTCTCGCGGTCGAGAATCCGCTTCTCCTCGATCTCCACTTCGCCGCGACGGTGGCGGGCCTCCGCCTCCCACTCCTCGCGCGACTTCATCACGTCTTCCTTGCCCGCGAGCACCGCCTGTTTCTTCAGGCCTTCCGCGTCGCGCTCGGCTTCGGCCAGGATGCGCTTGGACAGTTGCTCGGCACTCTCACGCGCCGTATTCCGGGCATCCTTCTCGATCGAACGACCCTGCCCTCGACCCACGATAAACGTGATCACGCTCACGGCGAGACCCGCCGCGCCGATGATCACGGCGATCAGCATAGGGGACCACATGTTTTTATGCTCCAGATGCGACGTCAGTCACCCGCCGCCATATGTGAATGGTCCCGGGCGACGTGCGCGAGTGGCTACAGCACCGTGGGCGAGGCGACCGTCCGGCCGGGCCCCGACGAAAGGGGCGCAGTGGGACGAGCTAACTGCCGAGGCGGCTTGTACCTACGCGCTCGAAATCCGAGACACACTCAATAGTAGTCCGACGATCACGGCGAGGCAACGGAAGCCCCCGGAAGGCCGGCGGGCAGCGGTCGGGACTGGCTCCTACCCCTGCCGCTTCGCCGGCGGCAGCCACCGCCGCAACTCCCCCGACAGCGTTTCCATGGATTCCGCCATCTCCCCGTGGTCCGCGCGTGCCTGAAAGAGCTCATCCGTGATCTGCAGGGCAGCCAGAATCGCCGCCTTCTGCGACTCCACCA
>CANNKR010000289.1 GCA_947504615.1 Gemmatimonadota bacterium
CAAAAATTCAAAGGGGCTCGGCGGACAGTACCGTCCGCACAAGCCCCCAAGAAAGGCAGTAGCAGTACTCTGTGGCCCTCCGTGGCCCTCCGGTCTCCGCGTTGAAAGAACCGGATCCCGCCGCGGGGTCCCGTTTCTTTAACACGGAGGAACACGAGGAACAGGAGGGCCACGGAGTACAGCCAAAAACAGGGGGCTTGGCGGCGAGTACTGTCCGCGCGAGCCCCCTCAAGTGCCGTTGCCGTCCTCTGTGGCCCTCCGTGGCCCTCCGGTCTCCGCGTTGAAAGAACCGGACTCAGCCCGCGTTGAAAGAACCGGACTCAGCCCGCGTTGAAAGAACCGCACTCAGCCCGCGTTGAAAGAACCGATCTCAGCTGCGCCGCTCCTCCGCCAACGCCACGATCCGCCCCACCTGCTCGTCCTGGCTGATGCCGTTGGTATCGATCCAGAGCGCGTCCGCCGCCGGCTGGGTCTGCTCACGGTCCCGGTGGTCGCGCGACTCCAGTTCCAGCGTCTCTGCCTCAAGCTCCTCAGCCGTCGGCGCACGCCCCGTGCGTTGAACCACCCGGCGACGGGCGCGCTCCGCGGGCAGCGCCACCAACCAGATCTTCAGCCGAGCGTTGGGAAAGACCGCCGTCCCCATGTCGCGGCCGTCCGCCACTGCCTCGTGGGCCGCCGACGTCGTGCGCACCGTGGCGTTCACCCACGCACGCACATGCGCCATCTTCGCCACCAGGCTCACCACCGCCGTCACGGCCTCGCCACGAATCTCCGCGTCGCACGGTTCCCCGTCGATGCGCGGCTCGAACGTCGTCTCCCCCGGCACCAGGGTCACGCGCCGAGCAGCGTCGAGGACCGACTGCTCCGTCCACAAGTCCGGAGGATCACCCGCCTGCAGGCGCGCCGCCGTCACCCCCCGGTACAGCGCTCCGCTGTCCACGTGCCGCATCCCCAGGCGCTCGGCGACCATGCGCGCCGTGCTCGACTTGCCCGACGCCGCCGGACCGTCGATCGTGACCACCAATGGCATTCCATTAGACGACGACACGCGACAGCTCCTCCCAGAAGGTGGGAAACGACACCGCCGCACACGCCGGGTCGTCAATGATGATCGCGCTCCCGGGGATCGCCCCGAGCACGCCAAAGGCCATGGCGATGCGATGATCGCCGTGCGTCGTCACGCGGCCGGCAAATGGCCGACGCCCGACGCCGCGTACGACAAATCCATCAGGCAGTTCCTCGGCCTCCGCGCCGACGGCGCGCAGGTTGTCGACGATCGCCGTGATACGGTCGCTCTCCTTCACGCGCAGTTCGTGCGCCCCCGTCACGCGGGTTTCGCCCTCGGCGCAGGCCGCGACGCACGCCAGGATGGGCAGCTCATCGATGAGTGAAGGCACCTCGGCGCCGCCAATCTCGGTGCCGCGCAACGTCCCCGGCCCCACGATGACGCGGGCCACCTCTTCGCCACCTTCCGCGCGCGTCTGCTCGTAGGTAACGCGCGCGCCCATGCGCCGCAGCACGCGAAACGCCCCGGCGCGCGTCGGGTTGATGCAGACGTCATTGAGCGCGAGGTCGCCCGTGTCGGCGAGCGCCGCGAGCGCGGCAAAGAACGCCGCGGACGACGGGTCGCCGGGCACCAACTGGTCCGCAGCGTTCAGCGTCGCACTCGGCACGAGCGTCACGGCCCCCCCGTCGGTGCGCACATCGACGCCGCGCGCCATCAGCATCCGCTCGGTGTGATCGCGCGTGGGCACCGGCTCGTGCACCTCCACCGGCACGTCGGCCACGAGGCCGGCCAGCAGGATGGCGCTCTTCACCTGCGCGCTGGCCGTCTCGGCGTGCCACGTCATCCCGAGCAGCCGCGCTCCGTGAATGGTCATCGGCAGCGTGTCGCCCGGACCTTCGCACTCGAAGCGCGCCCCCATCTGCGTCAGCGGCTCTTTCACCCGGCGCATGGGGCGCCGGCTGAGGCTTGCGTCGCCAATGAACCGCGCCGACAGCGGCGAGCCTGCCACGATGCCCGCCATCAGGCGCGCAGTGGTGCCGCTGTTGCCGCAGTCGAGATCCACCGTCGGGGGTTGCAGCCCGCGCAGTCCGACCCCCTCCACCACGAAGTCTTCGCTCAACGCCGGTATCGGCACGCCGAGCGCGCGGAGCACCTGCGCCGTGCTGAGTACGTCGAGCGACTGCAACAGACCGCGCACGCGCGATGCGCCCGCGCCGAGGGCAGCCAGCATGAGTGCACGATGCGAGATCGACTTGTCGCCGGGCACCTGGAGGACGCCGCCTACGCGCACCGGTCGCTCCGTCGGCAAGCCACGGGGATCACCGCAACCACCCCTCGAGCGCCGTCGCCAGGTCGGTCTTCTCGTCGCGGTACTTCACGATCACCGGCGTCTGCAGCGAAATCCCCTGTTCCCTGCCCCACCCGTCGCTGACGGTGCGCGCCCCGGGCACGACCACGGCATTGGCCGGGATCTGCAACACGCCACCCGCCGGCGCGCGGATGACACGCTCGTTCACCAGATCGTACACCGGCGTGCCACGCGTGAGCACCACGCCCGCGGCCAGCACCGCACGCGCACGCACCACCGTGCCTTCGTACACCCCGCAGTTGCCGCCCACCACCACGTCGTCCTCGATCACCACGGGCGCGGCGTTCACGGGCTCCAGCACGCCGCCGATCTGCGCCGCCGCACTCACGTGCACCCGCTCGCCCACCTGCGCGCACGATCCGATGAGCGCGTGCGAGTCGATCATCGTGCCGGCCCCCACGTACGCGCCGACGTTGATGAACATCGGCGGCATGCACACGACGCCGCGCGCCACGTACGCGCCGCGCCGGATGGACGACCCCCCCGGCACCACACGGATGCCGTCATCGAGCGTGAGCGCCCGCGTGGGATACGTGTGCTTGTCGAAGAAGGTGAACGGCCGGCTGACGCGCGCATCGCCGAGCACCGACTGGTCCACCATGCGTCCCACGCGGAAGCCGGCGAGAATGCCGCGCTTCACCCACGGCACGGGCAGCCACTCGTCATGGTCGCCGCGCACCGCCGCGCGCACCACCCCGGTCTCGAGCGCCGTGAGCAGCAGGTCGATGATCGACTCGGCCTCCTCGGGCATCGCCATGTGTTGCGGCAGCGAGAACAGCGCTTCGGTGCGCTTGGCGAGTTCAACTGTATCGATGGTGCTCATGCCGGCAGCGCTCCAGCGGTGACGAGTGCTGCGCGCAGCGATCGCGCATGGCGTTCATCAATAGGTACGAGGGGCAAACGCAGGACGTTGTGAATTCGTGCCATGGCCGCGAGGGCGGCCTTGATGGGGATGGGGTTCGATTCCAGAAAGGCGGCAACGAACAACGGCGACAGCCGGTCATGCCAGACGCGCGCGCCGGTCATGTCGCCGGACGCGACGGCGGCCGTCAGCGCGTGCATCGCCGAGGGCACGGCGTTGGACACCACAGAGATGACGCCTTCACCGCCGAGCGCCATCACGTCGAGCGTGAGCGCATCGTCGCCCGAGAGCACGGCGAAGCCCGGTGGGCGC
>CANNKR010000290.1 GCA_947504615.1 Gemmatimonadota bacterium
CAGGGCACGCCCGCGAACTCTCGTTCGGCGCGCTGACACAGCAGCGCCAACGCCACGGGGTCGGTGTCGAGCCCCAACAGGGATCGCACGGCAAAGCCAAACGACACCTCGAGCGCCGCCGAGGAACTGAGGCCGCTCCCTGATGGAATGTCGCTCGCCACCGCGACCTCGAGTCCGGGGATCTCCACGCCGGCGCCGATGAGCTGATCGAGCACGCCGGATGGATAGTCCGTCCACTTCGACCGACGCCGCAGCTGCGTGTGATCGAGCGTCAGCACCCCCCCCGTGCCCCCGGAGTTGATGCGCGTCACCGACGCCCCGTCCCGCAGACGAATGGCCACCGCGGTCCGCCGCTGGATGGCGATCGGCAGCGCCTCGCCACCGTTGTAGTCCACGTGCTCGCCGATCAGGTTCACGCGTCCGGCCGCCGACACGACGAGCGTTGGTTCGCCGCCGAACGACTGTTCGAAATATCGGCGGGCGTCGTCGGCGATCATGTGCGCACCCCGAACGCATGCACGGCGAACCAGGTGGCGTACGCCAGCAACCCGGCGAGTGCGGCGTCACCGCCACCCGCCGTGGCATTCCCCTCGGCGTCCACGCGATCAGACGCCACGCCCAGGGAGAGCGGCGCGCGACGCAGCCACTCCAGGACCTTGGAGGCATCGGGGCCCATGAGGCGTGCCAGCTGCTGCGCCAGATGATCGGGCTGCGTGATCTTCTTGGCCGTGCGCCGGTACACCGAATCCGTGCGCTCCACCGACTCGTACAGCGGCAGCCAGAGTGCAGACCCGATAGGATCGTCGTCGGCGCTCACCTGCCCCGACAAATCGCTTCCGCCCACAAACGCCGACTTGTCGCCACCGGGAGCGAAGTGGCGGCGCAGTGCGGCGCGCACCCCTTCGGGGTCCTGCAGCCCCTTCACGGCCTCTTCGTCCAGCGTGCGCTTCAGGCAGTCGAGCGCATACGCCACCACCGCGTTGCCATGCAACATGAACGGCATCGGTGCCGGAACGCCCGCCAGCGTTACCTCGGTGCGGTAGAGCGGATGGGTCTTGTCGCGCCGCGCCGTAAGGTCGTCGTTCGACACGTACAGCGTGTCCGCCAGCACCGGTTCCTCGACGATGCGATCGTCCCCGGTGTCGCGGATGTAGCGGTCCACGGCAATGGCGTACGAGGAACATCCTTCCAGGGTGAAGCCCGGTTCAAAGAGCGTGCCGTCGAAGTAGTGCACCCCCTGCCCCGGCGCGTAGCCGTGCAGTTCGCAGGCGCGCAGGATGAGTTCGCGCGCCAGCGGCGGATCGGCCAGCTGCACCGCGGGGATGGTCCAGCACAGCGCTTCCCAATCGCGAATGGTCACGCCGGCCGGATGCCACGGCGCGCGACTGCGCACCAGATAGTACTGCGCGTCATCGAGCCCGCGCGCCACGCCGTAGAAATAGGCGAACAGCAGGTTGCGGTTGACCAGCAGGTCCACCGACTCGGTGCCGGTGCTCTGTTCCAGTGCGCGCAGCGCGTCGCGGGTGGCCGTCAGCAGCGCACGCCAGCCGCGGCGGCGCAGCACCGACACCGTGGCCTGCGCACCGTCGCGTTCGGGGCCCGCGCCAATGTAGAAGGCGCACTCCACGCGTTCACCGGCGCCCACCGTGAAGTCGCGGCGCAACGCATACGACGGCGCCGCGCCGTGCTGCACCGTCACCGTCGCGCCGTCGTCGCTGGCAATCGCAAGCGCGGCAAGGCCCGGCGCGCTCGACCCATCCAGCACCACGGTGCCGGCCTCTCCCTCGCTGATGCGCGGGACGTCGTCGAGCGCGCGCGGCGTGCACACCCGCAACTGGCGATGGCCGAGCGTCCCTTCGAGTGATAGCGTGACGGCGTGGCTGGCCGCGCCGCGATTCTCCACCGCGAGGGCATACACCGCCCCGGCGATGTCCGCATCGAGCCCGAAGGGCGCAAAGAGCGTTCCGCGAATGATCAGGTCGCCCACGGTCGCCGTGAACGTGGGAAGCCAGTGGTGCGCGCGCTCCCAGGCGATGCCCCCCTTGGCCAGTTCGATCCGCTCGCCGTCGACCGTCAGCACCGGGCGAGCCAGGGCCGGCGCATCGCCATCGAGGAAGGTGGCCCCTCCCGCGAACTCCACGGCCGCGCGGGCTCCCCGATGCAGAATGCCCAAGGCGTGAACCGACCCGTCCACGGGGTGTACGCATGGGAGCGCGACCCAGTGGTTGCCGGTGACCTGCCAGGGGATGCTCGGAAGCGACGCGTCGGGCATTAGGTTTCGGGCGGAAAGGTAAGATGTTAAGCTAGCCGGTCTGCGCTCTCAACGCCTCGTGGGGATGCCCCGAATTCGCCTCGTTTCGCTCGTTGCCGTCGCTGTACTTGCCCTGCCGGTCGCCTCGCGGTCGGCGCACGCGCAGCGCGCGCTGGGCATCGGCGAGGACGCCTCCACCCTGCCGGCGGGCGTCGTGCGGGTAACGGCCGGCGTCGCATGGGACCGCGCCAACGAACGCTACGACGCCGACGGCAAGCTGCGCGCGCTGGGCGCGGGTGCGTCGGCCACGTCGTGGAACGGGCGCTACGACGCGCGGCTCGCCGCGGCTGGTCCGCTGGTGAGCACACTGTCGGGGCTGTCCGGCTTTGATGCCTCGCTGGGGGCGCTCTCGATCGCACGGCGCGATGCCTCGGTGGATGCCCCGCTCGGCCTGGACGTCGGCGTCTGGTCGCGCCTGACGGTCGGCGTACGGTTCCGCGTGGCCAACCACGCCATCGAGCCCAATGTGTCGATCAATCCCGGCCGCATCGAAGGGACCATGGGCTTCAATCCCGCGTGGAGCATCAGCGCGGCGCACGACCGCAACGCGCTGCTGCTGACTCAGTTCGACAGCGCCGCGGCACAGACGTCGCGCCGCATCGTGCAGTGCCAGGCGTCGCCCGCCACGACCGGCTGCGCGCCGCTGCTGGCGAACGTCAGCGGCGCCCAATCGCTGGTGGCCAGCGCCAGCGCATTCGCCGTTGCACTCAACAAGTTGTACGGGGGACGGGCCGGAGGCAGCGGTCTGCCATTCGTGCCGGTGGGCAACAGCGCCGCCGAAAAGGCCATTGTGCAGCGCGTGCTGGGGTTCCGCGACCAGTTCGCCGCGTTCGGCAACTCCAGCATCGGCACGGTGGGGCCGGCGGGCAGCGCGACATTTTCGCCGACCGACGTCGACCGCCTGCTGACCGATTCGCTGTACGGGTATCGCTTGCGCCCGCTGCGCGCGGTCCACGCCTACAGCCCCGGTGAAGTGGCGGCGCACCTGAAGCTCCGCCTCTTCCAGACCATCGGCGACGACACGACGACCATTCGCGGATTCGCGGTGCGGCAAAGCGCCGGCGTCTCGATGCGACTCTACGGCGGTGCTGCGCCTTCGGTCGACGAGGCCTTTGCCCCGACCACCGGCGAAGGCACCAACGGCATTGGGGCGCAGTCGTTCACGGACCTCTGGTTCGGCAGCCGGTATTCGGCATCGGTGGTGGTCGGCTTCACCCAGAG
>CANNKR010000291.1 GCA_947504615.1 Gemmatimonadota bacterium
CTTCGACGTGCATTTCCTCGTGACGCCGTTCCACCCGCTCGACACCGACGGACAGTGGGAGCACCGGTTCTATCACAAGTTCGTGCCGCTCGACACCGTGGCTGCGGCGGGCGCGACCGTGATCAACATCCACCATGCGAACGCGCTGAACCCCTGGATCAACTATCCGTTCATCGCGCACGACACGATGAAGGCGTACATCGACGCGGCACACCGGCGCGGGCTGAACGTCAAGATCTACAACACGGTGCGCGAACTCTCGAACCACGCATACGAGACGTTCGCACTGCGGTCGCTGGGCCATGAGATCTACTCCCCCGGCAAGGGAGGCGGCTATGCGTGGCTGCAGGAACATCTGGGGGACGATTACATCGCCGCCTGGTTCGTGCCGGAACTCAAGGACGCCGCGGTGGTCAACAGCGGCATGAGCCGCTGGCACAACTACTATGTGGAAGGGATCAACTGGCTGGTGCGCAACGTCGGTATCGACGGCCTCTACCTCGACGACGTCGCCTTCGACCGCACTACGATGAAGCGGGTGAAACGCGTGCTGGTGCAGCAGGGGCGCCCGGGGATTGTCGACCTGCACAGCGCCAACCAGTACAACGAGCGCGACGGCTTCCAGAACAGCGCCATGCTGTACCTCGAGCACTTCCCGTACCTGACGCGGCTCTGGTTCGGCGAGTACTTCGATTACGAAAAGAGCCCCGCCGATTTCTTCCTCACGGAAGTGAGCGGCATCCCGTTCGGGTTGATGGGCGAGATGCTGCAGGACGGCGGCAATCCGTGGCGCGGCATGGTGTACGGCATGACGAACCGCATGCCCTGGTCGGCGAACGCCGATCCGCGCCCGCTCTGGATGCTCTGGGACCGCTTTGGCATGAAGGGTTCGCGGATGATCGGCTACTGGTCGCCCAACGTCCCGGTGCGGACGGGGCGCGACGACGTGAAGGCGACGGTGTATCGCCGCAACGGACGCTCGTTGGTGGCCATCGCCAGCTGGGCACCCGGGCCGGTGACCGTGCGGCTTGCCGTGGACTGGAAGGCGCTCGGGATCGACGCAGCACGCGCGACCTTCGAGGTCCCCGAGGTGAAGGGACTGCAGGCGGCGCGATCGATCGCGCCGGGTGATGGGATCGACCTCGCGCCGGGGAAGGGCATTCTTCTCATCGTGCGATGAGCGCGCGACGCACGGGGCAGCGTGCCGGAAGGGCGCTGGCGGCGACCGTCGCGCTGGCGATGATTGTGCTGACCCTGCCGCCGGGACGGCTCGGCGCGCAGGGCACCGCCGGCGTGCGCGCCATACCGCACGCGACCCAGGGCCCCGCCACCGTCCGCGAATACCGCCAGTCGTTTCCCACGTACCCCTTCGGCGATCCCAATCCCATCCCGGTCGTTGGGCGCATCTATCCGTATTTCCGCTTCGACGGCTTTGCCGCCACGGCCGTGCCGCGCGACTGGAAAGTCGTTGCGCTCGAAAACGACTACATCCGCGTGCTCATCCTCCCCGAGATCGGCGGCAAGATCTGGGCAGCGATCGAAAAGAAAAGCGAACGTTCGTTCATCTATTACAACCGCGCGGTGAAGTTCCGCGACATCGCGATGCGCGGCCCGTGGACGAGTGGCGGCATCGAGGCGAACTACGGCATCATCGGCCACACGCCCAATGTGTCGACGCCGGTGGACTACATCACGCGTCGCAATGCCGACGGCAGCGTGAGCTGCATCACCGGGGCGCTCGACCTGCTGACGAACACGTCATGGCGCATCGAGACGCGGCTGGCCCCCGATCAGGCCTACTTCACCACGACCTCCACCTGGTACAATGGCTCCGCGTTGGAGCAGCCGTACTACCACTGGATGACCGCCGGCATTCCGACCGCGGGCAACCTGCAGTACGTCTTTCCGGGCACGAGCCAGATTGGTCACGAGGGCGAGCGCGGTGAATGGCCGGTGAACACGGCGCTCGGGCGCGACGTGTCGTGGTACGAACGCAACGATTTCAAGGGATACAAGTCGTATCACGTCTTCGGCGGCGAGGGCGACTTCTTCGGCGCCTTCTGGCACGACCAGGACTTCGGCATGGCGCGCGTCGCCCCGCGCGATGAGAAGCCGGGACAGAAGATCTGGATCTGGGGGCTGTCGCGGCAGGGAATGATCTGGGAACAACTGCTTACGGATCGCGATGGGCAGTACTCCGAACTGCAGTCGGGGCGGCTGTTCAACCAGTCGGCCGAAGGGAGCACGTTCACCCCGTTCAAGCACCGCGGCTTTGCGCCGCACGTTACTGACCGGTGGACGGAACGCTGGATGCCGGTGGTCGGCACCAAGGGCTTTGTGGTGGCGAGTGCGGCAGGCGCGCTGAACGTGACGCGCGATGGCGACCGCCTGATTGTGGCGCTGTCGCCCGCCGAGTCGATCGACGACTCGCTGATCGTCACGGCCAACGGCCGTCGTGTGCTCGCCCGCCGCGTGCGTCGTGCGCCGCTGCAACTCTATGCCGACACCATCGTGGCGCCCGGCGTGGCGCTGAAGGACGTCGTCGCAGTGCTCGGCGATCACCGCCTCGATTTCCGCGGCGATCCGGCTGCGGTGGCCCTCGACCGGCCGCTCGAGACGCCGAAGCCCTTCGACTGGACGTCGGCGTACGGGCTCTACCTGCAGGGCAAGGAACTGCTGCGCCAGCGCGAATACGATCGTGCCGTGCCATTCCTCGACAGCGCGCTCGTGCGCGAGCCGCACTTCGTGCCGGCGCTCGCCGACCGCGCGGCGCTGGCGTTGCGCGCCATGCAGTACGGTGCGGCGCGCCGCTACGCCAAGATCGCGCTGTCGGTGGACACGTACGATGGCGCCGCCAACTACTACTATGGTCTCGCCAACCGTCACCTGGGCCGCACGGCCGACGCGCGCGATGGACTGGAAATCGCCACGCAATCGGCGGAGTATCGCCAAGCGGCGTGGACCCAACTCTCCAAGCTCTGGCTCTCGGCCGGTGACGATCGACGTGCCGTGTCGTACGCCGACCAAGCGATCGCTGTCGATCGATCGAACCTCGACGCGCTGGCTATGCGGGTCGTCGTCGCTCGACGCGCGGGCAACGTCACGGCGCTGCGTGCTGCGCTGACCGCGCTCGAATCGGCGGACCCGCTGAGCCACCTGGCACGCTTCGAGCGGCTGCTCGCCGCGCGCACGCCCAACGTCGGCGCGCGACTGCTGGCCGGGGTGCGGAGCGAACTGCCCGAGCAGGCGATGTTCGAAGTGGCCGCGTGGTACCAGTCAGTGGGCGACCAACGCGCGACACTTGCCGTGCTCGAAGGCGTGGGCAACCACCCCGAGGCGCTGTACTGGCGTGCGGCGCTGCTGCTGCCGCTCGCTGGCGAAAAAGACATCGAGCCGGCCGGCCCGGAGAGTCGCGATCTCATCGAGCGCGCCAACGCCCTGTCGCCGCGGCTCGTCTTTCCGTTCCGTCCCGAGGTGCTCGGCGCGCTCGAACGCGTCGTGACGCGCAGCGCCCACTGGAAGCC
>CANNKR010000292.1 GCA_947504615.1 Gemmatimonadota bacterium
ACGTCGGTCTCGAGCTTCAGCTGCTTCAGCCGCTCCTTGTGCTTCACGCCAAAGCGGTGCTCCTCATCCACCACGATCAGCCCGAGCTGCCGGAACTCCACGTCGGGCGAGAGCAGGCGGTGCGTGCCGATGACGACGTCCACCGTGCCCGCCTTCAGCTCCACCAGCGCCGCCTTCTGCTCCTTGGCGGTCTGGAAGCGCGATAGCACGGCGATCTTCATCGGGAAATCGGCAAAGCGGTCGCCGAAGGTGCGCGCGTGCTGCTCCGCGAGAATCGTCGTCGGCACGAGCACCGCCACCTGTCGCCCGCTCTGCACCGCCTTGAACGCGGCGCGCACGGCGATCTCCGTCTTGCCGTAGCCGACGTCGCCCACGAGCAGGCGGTCCATCGGGCGCGGCCCCTCCATGTCGCCCTTCACATCGGTCGTGGCGCGCTGCTGGTCGGGGGTGTCCTCAAAGAGGAACGAGCTCTCCAGCTGCTTCTGCCAGGCGCCATCGGGATGGTGCGGCGGGCGGTGTGCGATGCGGCGGCGCGCGTAGAGGTCCAGCAGTTCGTGCGTCATCTCCTGGATGGCCGCGCGCGTCTTGTCGCGCTGCTGCGTCCACTTCTTGCCGCCCAGCCGGTGCAGCCGTGGCGGCGGCGCATCCTCTGATACATCCCCCGAGTGGCGGAAGCGCTCCACCTGGTCGATGCGGTAGATCGGGACGTTCAGCCGGTCGCCGCCCTCGTACTCGATGACGATCACCTCGACGGTGCTCTCGCCGACGAAGATCGTCTCCATGCCGCGATAAATGCCCACGCCATGTTCGAGGTGCACCACGAAGTCGCCGGGCTTGAGCGCCCCCACCATCTCGAGTGCGGTCCCCGCGGCGTACTTGCGCGCACGCCGGATCCGGCGGTCGCGGCGGAAGATCTCGTGGTCGGTGAGTACCCGCAGGCCGCCGGGAAGCCCGCGCGGCGGCATCACGAAGCCGCCGCCGAGCACGCCGATGGTCAGCGCCGGCAGCGTCCCCCGGCCGGTGGCCGTGAGCAGTTCCTCCAGACGTTCCGCCTGACCGCTGTTGTCGCAGAGGATCACCGTCGGCGTGCCGTCGCTGACCAGTGCGCGCAAACGCGTCATGTCGCGGTCGACCGCCTCGGGTGGCCGCAGCGGGAACATCACGCCGGCGTCGCCCTCCACCGACGGCATGATGTCGATGGTCGCGAACCCCTTCAGCGCGCGCAGCGCCGCCTCGGGCGGCTGCAGCAACTCGTCGCGCGTCGACGCTTCTTCGCCGCGACGGCGCGCCAGTTCCAGATGGTGCTCGGCTTCGTCCCACGTGCGCCGCAACTCGGGCAGCAGGTGCACGCCCTCGGGCATCACAACCAGCGAGTCGGGGGGCCAGAGCGCCGCCAACGACGTGCGATCGGCCGCCATTCCTTCCACCGATTCATCGGCCGCAGGAATCACGTCCACGGGCAGCACGACGACGCGCTCCACCGGACGCGTGGTACGCTGGCTCGACAGGTCGAACTCGCGCAGTTCCACCAGCTCGTCGCCCCAGAACTCCAGGCGCACCGGCGCCGTCATGCCGAAGCCGTAGACATCCACGATGCCGCCGCGCACCGAGAACTGTGCCACATCCTCCACCATCTCCACGCGCTCAAAGCCCACGCGCACCAGATGATCGGTGAGCGCTTCGAGCCGCCACGTGGCGCCGCGCGCCAGTTCGAGCCGCGCATCGGCCAGGGCACGCGGCAACCGCGTGCGCTCCTGCACGGCGCGCGCGGTGGTCACGAGCACACGCACGTCGCCGCGACTCAGCCGCTCGAGCGTCTCCACGCGTTCGCCCGCCACCTCGGCGTGGGGCTCCACCTCGCCGAACCCTTCGCGCGACGGATACAGCGCCACAAAACCTTCGCCGAGGATCGCCTCGAGGTCCGCCATCCAGCGCTCTGCCTCGGGGAGCTGGTCGGCCACCACGATGTGCAGGCGATTGGGCGCCTCGGAGGCGAGCGCCGCCACCAACAGCGCGTCGCCCGAACCGGCGAGACCGGCCACGGCCAGTGCGTCACCAGCGCGAGGAAAACGCGAGCGGAACGACTGGAACTGGGGGAGCGCGGCAAAGCGCTCGAGCAGCAGTGGAAGGGCCATCGTCAGAGAATGTCGTCTGGATCGCGACGCGAGACGTAGGTCTCGGCCGCCAGCAGCAGCAGCGCGCCCAGGAGCAGGCCGACGAGAATCGGACGCGGCGAGGTGTCCGACCAGGCCCGGTCGGCGAGGCGCGCCTGATCATTGACGCCGCTGGCGTTGCGCCCGGCGAATCGCGCCGCGATGGCGGTCGCCGACGCACGGTCGAGCACCGACTCACTCCCCTCGGGCGCGACGACCACGGCTCCGGCACGCTCGGTACCGCGCCGCAGGAAGTACACGCCCGTCTTGTCGGGCGCGCGGAACCGCGATCCGCTCAGCGGTTGCACCGAACCATCCGGTGACTCGAGCCCGGTGGCCCACGACGGGCGCCCCAAGGAGATGGAGGGTGCGGCATCGAGCACCGGTCCGGCGTCGGCCGCCAGTCGGCGCGCGATGGTCCGGTCGAGCCAGGGCAGGAACGCGGCGCGCAGCGGGAGGTCGCCATCGGCGGGATCGAGCGCGACGGCCATCAGCACCCACCCGTCGCCGGCGATCACCAGAGGCTCGGCGCCGGCGCGCACCAGCGTGTCACCCGTCGCGCTCCCCTGCGGCAGTAGCGCGTAGAAACGCTGGATCATCGCACCGTCCAGACCGTCACCGCGCGCCTGCACCGGGCCGCTGCGTCGTTCGCCGAAGCGCCACGGAATACGGGCGCGCTCGAGGGCGCGGTTGGCAAGCGCCAGCCGCGCCGGATCGGTGGGCGCGATGATGAGCGCCGGGAGCACGCCAAGATTCTCGGCGGTCGTGATGGCCACCCCGGCGCCGGCGCTCAGGCGGCCGTCGGCCACGAGCGAAGCCAGTGCGGTGCGCGCAAAGATGCCTGCCATGGCATCGACGTGCGCGGCCGGCGCAGGGCCCACGTGCAGCGCGAACGGGCGCACGTCATCGGCGCGCAGTTCATCGGGTGGCAACTCGATGATGCCCGCCGCCCAGCCGCGCGCGGCGGGAGTGGCTCCCGCCTCGATAGTGCCGCCACCGGCGATGGTGCCGCGCGCGAGCGTGCTGGCGCCCAGTGCGGCGCGCCACGTCACCGGCTCCCGCGCGAGCACCGTGGCGCGTAGCGTACCACGCGGCGCCCAGTGCGGCGGATCGGCGACGATGCGCGTGACCGCGCGGTTCGGTGGGGGCGGCCCGGCGGGCGCGTACACAATCACCGGCGCCGCGGGGGCGGCCAGCTTTTCGGGCCACGCATCCGACTGGCCGTCCGTGACGACCACCACGCGCGACGACGGCAGTGACGCGCCCGACGCAAGCGCCGCGGCGCGACGCACCGCCCCAGGCAAGTCACCGGCGCCGGCCAGCGGTGTGGCGCGACTGATCGCCGTGCCCACTGCGCTACTGCT
>CANNKR010000293.1 GCA_947504615.1 Gemmatimonadota bacterium
CCGTCGATCACGTCGTGAGGGCTCGCGCGCCGCAGCGGCAGCCGCTCGCGCAAGACGTCAAGGAGCCTGGGAGAAGACATGGCCCCAACGGTACGTCCGCTGGGGCCACTCGCCGTCATCCTTTGCGCGCCGAAGCGCGCATGTTTACGCGCGCTAGCGCGCCGCGAACCGCTTGTTGACCTCGCCCCAGTTCACCACGTTCCACCACGCATCGATGTAATCGGGACGGCGGTTCTGATACTTCAGGTAGTACGCATGCTCCCAGACGTCCAGGCCGAGCACGGCGTGCTTGCCGTCCATCAGCGGGTTCTCCTGGTTCGGCGTGCTCTCGATGGTCAGCGCCCCGTCACGCCCAGCCACCAGCCACGCCCACCCGGAACCGAACCGCCCCGTGCCAGCCGCCTTGAAGGCGTCGCGGAACTTGGCGAAGTCCCCGCATGTTGTGCCATTCCGTGACGCGTTCAAAGGCGGCCCCCACGGAGAGCACTTGCGATTCATGCCACGGTCCAGCGGCGATCATGAGGCCGACTGGGTGGCGCGTGAGCCGGTAAGGGCGTCGCCGCCCTGCGGCGCACCGGTCGGTCAGGTGAAGAGCAGCCGACGGCGTGGCGCTGGCAATACTGCGCTGCGTATTCGGCCTGGGGGAGGTCGCCGAGCGGGGCCACCAGGGCATCCAGGGCGAGGTCGGTCCGAAGCGTCGTCGTCGCGCGATGCGCGTCGATGCAGCCACCATCAGCCGGGTCGGCGGACGAGCGCCGGTCTGCTCCTGCACCATCCGGATGGCGCGGTCACGCAGTTCGGGCGAAATGCGGGAACTTCGTGGCATGGCTCCAACCTCTCACGGAATGGAGCCTGCGGCAGACTCGGGCCGATTCAAGTCACTTCACGGCTGAAGCCACCCGAGTCGCCGACGGGCACCAAGGGAAAACCTCGTACTCTGGCGGTCGTCTCTGCTGACGAAATAGCGGTTCAGGCGCCAGGTGTGGTCCGCGGAGGCTTGCAGGTCCCACCCGCCACGGAACCAGGTGAACGATGCCCCCACGTTCATCTGCGTCTCGAGGTCACTGGTGAGTTGCCCTGCCTGCCTGCTCTGGAGCCAGGCGTCCCGGTCCAGCAGCTCGCGCTGGACATGGAGGGAGGTGCCGCCCCACGGGGCGTACAACCTGGCGTCGAGGAACTGCGCCGTGCCCCCTGGCCCGAGAGCGGCTCCCAACACCTGCCCACGGTTGGTGTAGCCGCGGGGAACGCGACCGTGCGAATAGTAGACCGGCGTAGGCCAGTCGCGGATGCCGATGTCGGGGTTGGTGAGCTGGGTCGCTTCCGCAGACAGGACCAGTACCCGCGCGGCTGACAGCGGCGTGGCCTTTTGGAGGCCGACGGTGTAGGCCGCGGTGTGCCCCAGCCACAGTACGTACTCCCGGGCCCCCCACGAGTGGTCGTTGCGCGCCCACTCCCCGTAGACCTCGAAGCCGCTCGCGGGCAGGACCCAGCGGGCGAAGAGGGAGAAGAGCTGGTCCCGCTCGTCGTCCCCGAGCGGGTTGCCGGGAGCCGCGAAATCCTTTTTGCGGGGACTCTGGACGATGAGCAGGTACTCGCCGAGGGCGATGCCATCGGCAGGCACGTTGGCGAGGAAGACCCGCGCGGCGCCGACGCTCAGCCCCTGGAGCGGCTTGGCGTCGGGTGAGTACGCCACGGCCGCCCCAGTCACATAGCGGCCGTTGTCGTCGATGGACCGGTCGAACCACTCCGTGCCCTGAAGACGCCCGAACATCCAGAGGGCCTCGAGTCGCCCGATGCCGATGTCCAAGGGGCGGGACGACTCGATGGTCGCATGGGGGAAGCCCGCCGCGTTGTTGCTCATGAGGATGGCGTTCTGAATCCCGGGGCCCCACCACATGTTGGTGGTCCCGAACGACGTCGAGACGGGCCCAAGGTCCAGCCTGACCTCCGACTGACCCCAGTCGAGCTGCCAGAATGCGTTTGGCCCGAACCGCTGGGGGGCGTCCATGCGACGCCATGGGTAGGCGAACTCCGGTTGGCCGTCGACCTGCACCGGCGCCAGTGGGAAGTCACCGTTCTGCACCCACGCCGCCATGGGGCGCAAACTGACGGTGAGCGGGCCCTCTCGCAGCGAGACGCCGCCTCGCAACGCCGTCGTGAGATATCGCCCCGGTGTCAGGGCCCCTTCGTTGCGACTGTCTGGAAACCCTGAAATGAAGATCCCCAGGATCTCCGGGTCGTGGACGTGGAGCCGCCCACCCATTGCGGTGCGGGTCACGCCCCAGCGGCGGGACCAGGGGTCGCGCGTCGTGTCGGCCGCCGCGGTCCCCGGGGAACGAAGGGCCAGGGGACGAATCAACAGCGAGGACGAGTCGGGCGCACGCCCGAGGAGTTGCAGCACCCTCAGGTAGGTTTCATCGCCGTCACCGACGGGAAGGCGTTGCGCTCGCAGCGTCTGGGGAAAGAGCGCCGCGTAGCCAAGAAGGACGACCAGAGCCGCCGAAGAACGGATGCTCCAGGGGGTCGTCCTGCGGGGGCGCGGGAAGGTGCGACGTCGTTCGGGCACAGAACCACTCCGGAGGTAGCAGGACGTGGCAGGAGGTGCGGCTGCGACCGGCCAGGGACCCGCGCCGCCAATCAAAATGATTGCCAAGCGACGGGGAGCAAGGATAAGCTTACGGGACGTACCGGGTGTTCCCAGTCCCTTTGGAGGCCAGCAATGAAGTTCCTTTCCCGATTGGCGTGCGTCGCCCTCATCGTCGGCCTCGGCGCGTGCCAGGATCAGGGACCTGACCGGTTCCGCAATCCCGTTGACATTCCGTTGGTCCCCCAGATGATGGCGAAGTTCTCGGGCATTTCCTATACCTTCGCCAACGGGGAGTTCTTCGAGTCACGGTTTGCCGGAGCGCCAATGCAGCTGACCTTCACCTCCGGCACCACCTTCCGTGCCGAAGGAAACGGCAAGGTGTGGGAGGGGACCGTGACCTACCCCACCGCCCCGCGTTCCGTCGCCGCGCTTAGCGCGGAGTTCAGCACCGAGTTCGTCCGCCCGCTGAACGTGACGAGCGTGTTCCAGAACAACCTCCTATGGTTCGGGAATTCCAACCCAGAACAAAACCCCATTCCTGGCGTGGGTTTCCAACGCGGGGTCATGTCGTTCTCGGCGAGCAATTCTTCCGCGCTTTGGTTTAACAACATTGGTTCCAGCCTCCAGGGCACCCCCTCCGGTTGGAATTTCGAGACCTGCATTCTGGGTATTTCCTCATCTGTCGGCCCGTACGGAACCGCTTCGGCCAGCTACAACACTTCTGGGTGCTAGTCGTTGTTGATCATCTGGACGTTGTTCACAGGACCTGTGCCAGCCGGGCGTCGGGGGTGAGGCCGCGGATGCCGCAGTGGTTCCGCAGGTGGTTGCAAGAGAGGCGAAGAATGAGGGAAGGAAGGGGATAAGCTCAGTGGGCGTATCGAGCCCCGGGCTCC
>CANNKR010000294.1 GCA_947504615.1 Gemmatimonadota bacterium
CGTGCATGCGCAAGCTCATCGTCCTCCTCAACAGCATTCTCAAAACGAAAACGCCGTGGCAGGCCCCCACGCCCGCCACGGCCTAACACCCAAATCTTCAATTCTTTAACACGGTTGCTCCGTGTTAAAGAAACCGGTCTAGATAATCACCGAACAAACCGACGCACGCCGTTTACGAGCTTGCTGACGTTGAAGTTGATCAGCAGGCCACGTTCGAACCCGCCGGTCTTGAGGTACGTCAGTACCTGCGCGCAGTGCACGGGCAACAATCCTTCCTGCGATTTCAGCTCGACCACCAGTTCGCGCTCGACGACGAGGTCGAGGCGCAGCGATCCGTCGAGCAGCGATCCCTTGTACCGCACCGGCAGGTACACCTCGCTGGCAAACGAGATGCCGCGCGCGAGCAGTTCGAATTCCATGGCAGCCAAGTACACGGACTCGAGCAACCCGGGGCCGAGCTGGCGATGCACCTCAATGGCCGCCCCGATCACGCGTTCCGTGAGTACGTCGGGACGGACCTTGAGATCGAAGGCAATCATTGTCTTCCTCGTTCGTCTTTGATTTGATCCGCTCTTGGATTGGTTATTTCAACACGGAGACCGGAGGGGCACGGAGGGCCACGGAGTACTGCAACAGCAAAAACTTTGAGGGGGTGTGGCGGACGGTTCTCGCCGCCAAGACCCCTTTAAAGCAGTTGTAGTACTCCGTGGCCCTCCGCGCCCCTCCGGTCTCCGCGTTGAAAAAAACCGCTCCAGCTCCGCTCAACTCCGCTCAACTCCGCTCAGTGCAACAACGACTGCCCGCGCCGATGCCCGCTGGGTTTTCCCGAGATAGGACGCAGGTCGAGCAGGGCATCGCGATGCGGGCGCAGCAGTTCGTCGCGGAACCGCAGCAGCATTGACCGCCCGTGATGGGCGCGCCGGAATTCGCCGGCGGTGAGGCCGAGCACGGTCTTGACGTGTCGTCCAAAGCTTTGCGCCGACGAGTATTCCAGTTGGGCGGCGGCATCGGCGATGCTCAGCCCCGGGTTCTCGAGCAGTCGCGCCGCGCGCACCAGGCGCGCCCAGGCGAGGTACCGTTTTGGCGCGGGCAACCTGGCACGGAAAAACCGGCTCATCAGCGTGCTCGGCAACACATCGAGCGCACGCGCGAGGGTGCGCACGGTGGTCGCCGGTGTGCGCACGTGAAAGAGCGCCTCGAAGAATCGCCAGCAATCGTCCGGTGCCCCATCGAGTTCTTCGCGCAGCATCGCGAGGGCGAGGCGATCGATTTCGCCGACGGCTTCGTGCGCCACGAACTCGCGCAGGCGGTGCCACCCGGTGGCGTCGCGCACGTCGACGAGTGTGCGGATGCCGCAGTTGCCGAGGTTGAGGACGGCGTGTGGGGTGGCGTGATCGACGCGTGAGAGCAGGGCGACCATTGGCACGCTCGGGAACTCGCGCACGAGCCGCGCCACGCGCGGGGCGTGGTCCGACAGCGACCGTCCTACCGACATGAGCACGGCGGCGGGGCGCGTCTTGCGGACCTCCCGGCGCAGGGCATCCACCGATTCGTGGTGCACGGCGCGATAGATGCCACTGCCGGCCGCGTCGACGCGTGGTCGATCGGTGGGATCGAGCCAGGTGAGCACGGCGGCGGTGGACGGGGGCGCGAAGTGAGCGGTCAAGCAGCCTCCGGGGTGGATTGTTTCCCACCACGGTGAACCGGGGCGTCACAGCATCGTCACTCGGTCGAGGGCCGAAATGTCGCTGGAGTCATTTCGGTATCGCGCAGGGCGCCTGTTTTCGGCTGGCCGAAGGCGCTAGGTTGCAGGTGGACGTCGGTCGGCCGGACGGTCGCGTCGCGGGATATTTTTGGGCTCGCGCCGAGGAAAGTCCGGGCTCCTTGGACACGCTGCCAGGTAACGCCTGGGCGCGCTTGGGCATGCTGCCAGGCGTGACGGACAGTGCAACAGAAAGGACACCGCCTTGGCGCAAGCTGAGGTAAGGGTGAAATGGTGGGGTAAGAGCCCACCGCGCGCGTGGCAACACGCGTGGCAAGGCAAACCCCAGCGGGAGCAAGGCCAAATAGGCGGCGAGCAGCAGTCCTCTGCGATCAAGACGCCGCGGGTTGGCTGCTAGAGTGCGTGGGCGACCACGGACCGAGAGAAATGACCGTCCGGAACTTCGGTTCTGACAAAACCCGGCTTATAGGCCGGCCGTCGTCCCGCCCCGTTGTCGCCTTGTGCGGCAGCGGGGCGCGTGCTTTCGGGGTAGGATCACGGATGGCATCTTCCCGTGCATATATGCGCTCATTTCGGTGTGTCTCGATTGTGGTGGTGCCGGCATTGGTACTCGGCCTGGGTGCGTGCATCGGCCGACCGGTCGCCCGTCCTGCGCCCAGGGGGCCCGCTCCCGCCCCAACGGTGGCTGGGCCGAACCTGAGTGGCCCGTGGCACGTGGCGGTCTCGTACGCGCCGCAGGGGGTCCGTATGGCGACGCGCGCGGTGGTGACGATCAGCGGGGACCCGCAGGGCGGCGCGCAGGGCGGTGTAGTGGGCGGCGTGGTGACGCGAATTGATACACTGACCGCCGCGCTGGAGGCCACGTATGTGGTGGCGCGCGGAGGGCGGCCGCGTGTTGAGCGTCCGCGGATGGACGGGTCACTGACTGATTACCGTGTGGCCGTGGGCGGGGCGCCTGCGGCGGTGCCGGCCGGGCTGTCGCTGCCTCGTCCGTTCAGCGCCACCGATTCCGGTGGGGCGGGGTTGGGGTTCCGGGTGCCGGCGGAGGGTTCGGCGTGCACCGATCCGGCGTTCAGTGTGCTCCAGGGGCTGCACGAGGCGTGGATCCCGCTGCCCGACACGCTGGTGATGGGTCGCGAGTGGTCGGACACGGTGCGCACGGTGTCGTGTCGCGATCGCGTGCCGTTGCGCGGGGTGAGTGTGCGCCGGTTCCGAGTGGTGCGTGGCGAGCTGCAGGACGGGCGCGTGGTGGTGATGATCGAGCGTCGCGCCAAGGGGCAGGTGGCTGGGTCGGGCGACCAGTTCGGCGAGCGCGTGGAACTGGACGGCTCGAGCAGCGGCACGGTGCTGTACGCGCTCGATGCGAGCTCCGGGCGATTACTGCGCGCCGCGGGCACATCGTTGGTGGAACTGCGCTTCAAGAGTCGTCGCCGTAACCAGCGGGTGCGGCAAGACAGTGAACTTTCGTTGGCCTGGAAGCTTTGAGATTCGTTATTTCAACACGGAGACCGGAGGTTCACAGAGGGCCACGGAGGACTGCAACAGAATATTAAAAACAAAAACAAAAATAAAAACAAAACAAAGGGGGTGTGGCGGAGAGTACTGTCCGCCACACCCCCGGCGGTTTCAGGCGGTCATCGCACCAGCGCGGCCAGCGCTTCAGATGGTGTGCGCCAGTCGAGCGTTTGTCGAGGGCGGCCATTCAGTTCACGGGCGATGTCGTCCAGTTGCCTCTGCGTGATCGGCGTCA
>CANNKR010000295.1 GCA_947504615.1 Gemmatimonadota bacterium
CGCTGCATGCGCTCGGGCGGCATCATGTCTTCCAGGGCGTCGTACAGCGGACGCAGGTATGGATCGACCTTCGCCTGCATGTCGCCCGGCAGGAAGCCGAGCGACTCGCCCGCTTCCACCGCGGGGCGTGCGAGCACGATCCGGCGCACGCGCTTGCGGGCGAGCATGTCCACGGCCACCGCGACGGCGAGGTAGGTCTTGCCGGTACCGGCCGGCCCGATTCCCACCACGATGTCGTTGTCGTACAGCGCGCTGAGGTACTGCGCCTGCCCCTTGGTCTTGGGCTGGATGACCTTGCGCACCCCGGGCAGCACGATGCGCTCGGGCGCTCCTTCGATGGCGACGGGACCTTCCATGGAAAAGCGCAGCACGTCATCGGCGTCAAACGCGATGCGCTGTTTCGCCGCCTCGATCATCCGCTGCGCCAACGCGGCGGCGCGCTCCACCCCTTCGGCTGGTCCGGCAATCGTCATGACATCGCCGCGGAGCGTCACGCGCACCGGGTAGATGCGCTGCAACTCGGCGAGGTTCGCGTCCCCGACGCCGGCGAGCATCAGCAGGTCGGCGCCCTCGGTGGACAGCTTCTGCGTCGCGCCATCTGCGACAACTGGTACGACCCCACGCGCGGTGGTGTCGGTCATTCGCCGTCCACCGTGGACCGGATGTTCAACTCCGCCAGATCGGCGGCCGGCACAGTCGTCGGCGCGTTCTCGAACAGTGCGCGCGCCGCGGTCGTCTTGGGGAAGGCGATGACATCGCGCAACGACGTGCCTCCGGAGAGCAGCATCGACATGCGATCGAAGCCGAAGGCGATGCCGCCGTGCGGCGGGGCGCCGGCGCGCAGCCCTTCGAGGAGGAAGCCGAAGCGGCGCTCCTGCTCCGCCTCGTCGCCGATGCCAAGCAGCGTGAACATGCGGGACTGCACGCGTGGATCGGAGGTGCGAATGGATCCGCCCCCCAGCTCCAGGCCGTTCAGCACGCAGTCGTACGCCAGCGCGCGCCACTTCTCGGGCGCGTCCGGGTACTGCGCCACATCGTCGGCGTTCGCGGCCGTGAAGGGATGGTGTACCGCAGCGAGCGCCCCGGTGACCGGATCCTTGTCGAACATCGGGAAGTCGGTGACCCACAGGAAATGGCGCGCGTGTTCATCGACAAGCCCGAGACGACGCGCACATTCCTGGCGTACGCGGTCGAGCGCCGGACTGGATATGCGATCCGTCGCGGCGACCAGGAGCGCCAGGTCACCGTCGGCGAGCGCGAGCGCTTCCTCGGCTTCCGGCGTGAGAAACTTCGCTACCGGGCCTTCGAGCTTGCCCTCGGCCTTCTTGACGCGCAGCAGGCCACCGGCCCCTGCACTCTTGGCCAGCCCTTCGAGTTCATCGACCTGCTTGCGGCTCCAGGCCGCACCGCCCGGCACGCGAATGCCGCGCACGCGCCCACCCGCGTCAATGACCGAGCGGGTCACGCCGAAGTCGAGCGTGGCAAAGGAGGCGGTAAAGTCATGCACCTCGAGTCCATAGCGCAGGTCGGGGCGATCGCAGCCGTAGCGTTCCATGCAGTCGGCATAGCTCATGCGCTGGAATGGCGCGGCCACCTCATGCCCCGCCTCGCGCCAGATGCACGCCACCAGTTCCTCGGAGAGCGCCATGATGTCTTCGCGCCCGATGAACGACGCCTCGATGTCGATCTGCGTGAACTCCGGCTGCCGGTCCTGGCGCAGATCCTCGTCGCGAAAGCAGCGCGCCAACTGGAAATAGCGGTCGAAGCCGCAGCACATGAACAGCTGCTTGTAGATCTGCGGGGACTGAGGGAGCGCATAGAACTCGCCCGGATGCACGCGACTTGGCACCAGGTAGTCGCGCGCGCCTTCGGGAGTGGGCTTGGTGAGGATCGGGGTCTCGAGTTCCAGGAACCCGCGATCGCTCAGAAAGCGCCGCGTGACCTGCAACAGGCGATGGCGCAGCATCAGGTTGGCCTGCAACTCCGGTCGCCGCAGGTCGAGATAGCGGTGCCGGAGGCGCAGTTCTTCAGCCGGGAGCTTGTCGTTCTTGCCGCGCGCCACGGGGAGCGCCGGCGTGACGGCCGGACCGACCACGCGAATGGAGGTCGCCTGCACTTCCACCTCGCCCGTGGCAAGGTCGGCGTTGCGCATCTCGGCCGGACGCGGCATCACCGTGCCCTCGATGATCACCACCGACTCCACGCCCACGGCGGCCGCGGCCGCGATGACATCGGCGCCGGCCCAGTCGGGGCCGAAATTCACCTGCAGCAGTCCTTCGCGGTCACGCAGGTCGATAAAGACCAATCCGCCGAGGTTGCGCGAGCGATGCACCCAGCCGCCAAGCGTCACGGCCGTTCCTGCGTCGGACAAGCGGAGGGCGCCGCAGAGGTGCGAGCGCTGCGTCGTGGCGAACATGTTGCCTTCGGTCAACGGCTGAACTCCCGGCGCCTTTGCGCCAACGTGACGAACAGCACCAGGCCCATGGCGGCCCCGGCAGTGTCCGCAAGAATGTCGCCCAGTTCCAAGGATCGGCTGGGGATGAAATACTGCTGTGCCTCGGTAAATGCGCCGAACGCTACGGTCCCAACGAACGCCACGAACCAGGCCCTGTCCCGAGTCAGAAGCGCACGCATCGCGAGCACGGCCATCACGCCGAACAGCACCGCGTGGACGACCTTGTCGATGCCGGGCACGCTCCAGGCGCGTGGCAGGCTCGGCGGATGCGGCCAGACGATCAACGCCTCGATGACCAGCGCCCATGCCGCTGCGGGGAGCCAACGCGAGCGCATCACAGGGCCGCCGCGCGTTGCAGGACCGCGGCAAACGAGGCCGCATCGGTGGCCGCGAACAGCGCCACGCGCAGTTCGTCGCGGCGCATCAGCCGCGCCAACCGCGCGAGCACCTTCAGGTGTGCCCCACCGTCGGACGGAGGGGTGATCAGCAGGAATACGGCGCGCACCGGCTTGCCATCGGGGGCGCTGTAGTCGTCCATGGCCCCCACGAGCCCCGCCGCCATATGGAGTCCCGTAACGGCGTCGGTACGCCCATGGGGCACAGCCAAGCCGTCGCCCATGGCCGTGCTGGCCAAGGCTTCGCGCGCGAGCACGCTCTGGAACACCGTCTCCGCCGTCGCCGCATCAGCGTCGGGGAGTGCCAGGTCCACCAGTTCGCGCAACAAGGCGTGACGTGAGTGGCTGCCCAGCGGAACGCGAATCCGTTCCGGGGGAAGCAACGCGGTGAGCAACCGGATCTCCGCAGGGGTGTAAACGCTGTAAATCTAACGGACTACGGCACTTGGTGGTAGCGTGCGCGCGCTTGACCGTACCCTGCGACGGGGGTATCCTGCCATGATGCAGCGACTCGCGCTCCTGGTGGGCACCCTCGCGCTCGCGGCTTGCCCGCTGGCGGCCCAACTGGTACCCGGTCGCGACCTCCTGTTGTTCCCGCTGGGGCTCAACGCCGAGGCTCC
>CANNKR010000296.1 GCA_947504615.1 Gemmatimonadota bacterium
GATGATGAGCACCGACGATGCCTTGAGGCGCTCCTGTCCCGCCATGCCGACGTTCGGCAGCACGAGATGACGGGCGTAACGGCTCAGTTCGGTGGGCGACAGGGGCATGCGGTTAATCTAGCGTTTCGTGCGCGGGCCGATGGATTTTCGATGTTCAACACGGAGGAACACGAGGGCCACAGAGGGCCACGGAGGACTGCACACCAAAGGGGGTGCAGCGGCAAGTTCCGTCCGCCACACCCCCCTAAAAGGCAGTTGTAGTCCTCCGCGGCCCTCCGCCACCTCCGGTCTCCGCGTTGAAGAAAACCGGTCCCCGAGTTGCCGAGAACCGGTCCCCTTCCCTACTTCGAAACCAACGCCGCCCGCGCCCGATCGATCGCCGCCGTCGCTGCCCCGAACCGCTGCACCAGGTCATTCAGCTCCCGCTGGGCCAGCCCCTGATCCCCGGCCCGAATGGCCTCATTCACCGACGGGAATACCATGTTCGAGTAGCCGTTGTTCTCGTCCGCCACGTAGATCAGGTTCCGGTACCAGGGCCGGGTGCGCAGTCCCTCGGGGCGCGTGAGCGCGCGCTCCACCTGCAGCAGGGCCGCGTTCGCCCGCGTGGTCGCGCCCTTGGCCGGCGTCGCCGAGAGCACGCTGTCGCGCGTCGCATTGAATGCCACGCCCGATGTTTCCATCGCCGCAATCGCCGCACTCAACGGCGACGTATTCAGCGTCCACCCCTTGCCCACCGCTGCCTTGTCCACCGGCGCCACGTACTGCTTCATCGTCCGCCCGAACTCGGCGTAGTCGTACGGCAGCACATCGGCGTTGGCAATGCGCATCATCATCGCCGTCGCCACGCGGGCCTGCGCCGCATGGTACTTGAACTGCGGATCGGCAAAGCGCACCAGCCACTCGAACGAATCGTACAGCGAGTGATACGTTCCACCGCCCGTGCCACCCATCCCCCAGTCACTGTGTGGAATGCCCAGGTGGTTGTAGAAGCCGGCAAAGTCGCTGCCGCCGCCCGGGTCGCCCATGGCCGGCTCCTGCCCCGCAGCCACCTTCGACTGTTCGCGCCACATCTGGTACATGCTCTTGGTGGGCGCGTCGGGGTGCATGATCGTCTTCGTCACGTCGCGCAGCATCCCGCGCAGTGACGGCGAACCGCCGCCACCAAAGTTCGGACCGCCGCCGGCACCATCCTGATTGAAATAGGCCACGCCGCCCTTCATCAGGCGCAGTGAATCGTCTTCCGCGTACTCGGTGGACCCGATGATGCCCCACTCCTCGGCGTCCCACGTGGCAAACAGCATCGTCCGCCGGGGCTTCCAGCCGGCCTTCATCTGCTCGGCCACCGCGCGCGCCGCCTCGAGGATTGCCACCACGCCGCTCACGTTGTCGCCGGCGCCGGGGCCCCACGCATCACGGTGACCACCGATCACCACGATCTCGTCCGGCAGTTCCGTCCCCTTCACCACGCCGAACGTGTTCCAGATGGCCTTCAGCGGCGCCGTGGCTGTGTCGGTGCTCACTTTCACCCGTGCGCGCGACGGTCCGGGGCCCACGTGATAACGGAACGCCATGCCGCCCTGCCAGCCGTGCGGGATTGCCGTGCCACGTACCAGCGACAGGATCTCCGACGCATTGCCGTACCCGATGGGAACCACCGGGATATGCGGCACCGGCATCTTGTCCAGCGCAATGCGGGGCACGCCCGCCGTGCTTCCGTAACCCGGTGTGCTCGGGTCGCCCGCGCCGTTCATCACGCTGCCGCGCTGGATGCCCTGCGCCGGACGCCAGGGACCATCCGGATAGACGTCCCCCTGCACATAGCCGTCGTCCTGTGGATCGGTGTAGATGAGGAGGGCCACGGCGCCGTGCTTCTCCGCTTCGCGCGCCTTGATGCCACGGAAGCTCCGGCCATACCGGGCCACGGCGACCTTCCCCTTCACGCTCACGCCCAGGGAATCGAGCGTGGCGTAGTCTTCCACGAGCCCGAAGTTCACGAACACCACTTCACCCTCGGCGTCGCCACTGCCGCCGTACCCGTTGATCGGCAACGTCTCGGGATACTTGGCGCTCGTCTCGTCGCCCTTCACCGGCCCTTCGCGCAGGTCCAGCGCCTTGCCGTTGGCCCACACCTCAATTTTCGTCGGGTGCGGCATCCAGATCTGGTACTCGCGCACCTCGGTCGTGAGCCCCATCGCCTTCATCTGCTCGATGACGTAATCGCGCGTTTTCGCCTGCCCCGGCGTCCCTGCCACGTGCGGACCATCCGACAGTGCCCTGGAAAACTCCTTCGCATGCGCCCCATCGGGCCGTGCGATCGCCGCCTGTTCTGCCGCGCGCTGCGCCGCAGTACTGGCGCCGGTAAATCCGGTGAGTTGCTGCGCGCCGAGCGGCGCGGCAGCGAGAACAAGCAGTCGCAGAGAACGGAACATCGGCCTGGGGCTGGAGGAACGAACGGCGCGCGCGATTGTGGCTACTTCTTTTTCGACGGTGCGGTGAATTCGTGGGCCGCGAGGCCCGCAGGCAGGTCCTGCTCCTGGGTCGTCTTGTATCGCTCGGAGCGCCCGTCACCGGCCACACTGCGCGCCTTCTGGCGCATGGCGTCCATTTCGCCTGCGTGAAACGACTTGAGGTCGGTGACGGCCTTCAGGTTCTTCCGCAGCACGGCGAGGGAATCCATGCCGGTGATCACCGAACTGACCGGCAGCGACAGGCAGTAGCGCAATGACTCTTCCGGCTTGACTCCCTTCACGTCGAGCAACGCCCCGCTGGCCATCGGCTTGATCCCGATCACCGCCGCCCCGCGCCGGATCGTCTCGGGAAGCACCTGCTTCTCGAACGAACGGAACGAGCCATCGAGCGGGTTCAGGGGCATGAGCACCGCGTCCCAGTTGAAGCCGCGCTGCAGGAGCTTCAGGTGGATATGCGGCGACTTGTGTCCGCCAAACCCGATGAAGCGCACTTTCCCCTGTTCGCGCGCTTCCTGCATCGCATCCAGGCCGCCGTGGTCGTAGATCCAGTCGGGATCGTTGTCATAGATGACCTCGTGGAACGTCCACAGGTCAATGCGGTCGGTCTTCAGGCGCACCATCGTTTCTTCCAGCTGGATCATGGCCGTCTTGTAGTCGCGCCGGTGCGCGCAGCACTGCGCCACGATGTTCACGCGCTGTCGATACCCGTCGGCCAGTGCGAGGCCCAGCCATTTTTCCGTGCGCCCTTCGGCGTATTCATGCGTCGTTTCAATGACATTCACGCCCTTGTCGATCGCTTCGCGCACGACGGCGATGAACTCCTTCTGCGTACCCTCGCCGAGGCGGCGAATGCCCAGCCCCAGAATGGACGTCGGGTGGCCGCTGTGCCCCAGGGGGCGCTGTTCGAGGAAGACGGGCGTCTTGGTCATGCGTCCATTGGCGTGGGAAACGGATCCTTCACTCGGCATCGTCCAGTTCATCCA
>CANNKR010000297.1 GCA_947504615.1 Gemmatimonadota bacterium
CTCGCGTGGGTTGTCACGCCCGTCATCAGGCTGTGCCGGCTGACATCCGTCGAGTCGATTGCGTTCGCCGGGCGCATGGCGGTGCTCCTGTGTTTCGGACTCTACGTTCGCTCCGTCGCGCTTTTCCACAAGACTTGGCTCCCCAGCGAGTGGCGAGCGCAGTACTTCACGCTTGCCGTGCTCTGGGTGATGCTGCTCTTCCCTGGAAACCTGACGGCAATTCGACCTGACCTGCTGTCGTTCCTCGCCGAGTTCGGCAGCTTTGCGGTCTTGTGCCAGTTTCTTTCCGGACGAGACGGGCGACGCCAGCTGGTCGTGCTCGCGGGGGTCCTCGCCGGAATCGCGATGGCGATCAAGACGAACTCCGTTGGGGGCGTCGCCGGAATCGGGGTCGTGTTGCTGCTCGAACGGAGGATCGGCGTCGCGGTCTTGTTCGGTGTCGCGACTGGGGTCACGCTCGCCGTTCACTTGGGCGCCATGTATCTGATTTACGGCACGGCGTCGCTCATGAACCTGTGGTTCATGCTGGCGTCCCAATCGTTCTCAGGCATCGGGCTCGCGCGCCGCGCGCATGAAGTACTCGACCAACCGTTCGTAGACAACGTGCTGCTGGCCGTCTTCGCCGTCCGGGGGTTGCTGGTGATCCACCGGCACGATGCGCTGAAGGCGCGACTCCTCACCGCTTTTCTTTTCGGGTCTCTCGTCGTCGCCACCATCGGGCAAATGAAGATTGGCGCGTCGACGAACTACTTCCTCGGCGCGTTCATGATGGCCACGATCCCACTGGCCATCGGACTCGCGAGCGTGGCGGCGCAGATTGCCGACGACTTGACGTCACGGGCCCTCAGCGTCGGGCTGATCATCCTATGGCCGATGTTGCTCCTGCGGACCGCCGAGACTCCCGCGACGATCCTGCTCAACGATGCGCGGCACTACCCGTATCGGGACGTCAAGGCGTTCGTCGAGCGCACCTACCCCAACGCGATCATCTATACGCCGGACGAGAACGCCGCGATTCAGTTCTCCGGTCGCACACGGCTCGGCCCTTGGACCGAAGCATTCCTGCAGGTCTCGCCCGGCTTGCGGGCACAGCTCCCAGAACTCCATCGCGTCCTGAGCGGCGTGCCATTCACGGTCGCGATCACGACCGGCGCCAACTGTGCCGCGTGGCAGCCCAACGGCTATTTCGCGCCGGAAACCGATCACCTGCGCATGCTCGCGAAGCAGTTCGACAAGATCTGCGTTTTCAGCAGCCGTTAGGCGGCAGGGGCACGCAGACATGCGGGGAGCGAGGTCGGCATCGTACGGCCGACCTCGCTCCCCGCGCCGCGTGCATCTGCCTACTTCGCCGCGCCGAGCTGTTCGAAGAGCGCCGCAATCGCCCGCATCCCCCGCCGGAAATTGTCGACGCTGATCCACTCGTCCGGCGCGTGCGCGTTTTCGCCCGGCAGGCCGAAGCCCATCAGAAGCACGGGGACGCCGAGGATGCGCTCGAAGTCGCCCACCACGGGAATCGAGCCGCCCTCACCTGTCACCTCGGGCGCACGCCCGAACGCCGACTCGAGCGCCACCTTGGCGGCCTCGAACAGCGGGCCTTCGAGGTCGGCTCTCCACGGCTTGCCGCCGTGCAGGTGCGTCACCGTCACCGTCACCCCCTTGGGGGCCACGCTGGCAACGTGCGCCTTCATCAGCCGCTCGATCTCTGCAGGATCCTGGTCGGGCACCAGACGGCAGCTCACCTTGGCCATGCTCACGCCAGGGAGCACCGTCTTGGCGCCTTCGCCGGTGTAGCCGCTCAGCATCCCGTTCACCTCGCAGGTCGGCCGCGTCCACAGCTTCTCGAGCACCGTGAACTGCGGCTCGCCGCCCAGCGCGGTCGCGCCCACTTCCTGCCGGAAATGCTCCTCGTCAAACGGCAGCTTGCGCATGCCGGCAATGACATTCGGCGGGAAGGCGCGCACGGCGTCGTAGAAGCCGGGAATGACCACATGACCATCGGCGTCATGCATGGTCGCGAGAATGCGCGCGAGCGCCATGGCCGGGTTCACCACGGCACCACCGTAGCTGCCCGAATGCAGGTCGCTGGCCGGGCCGCGCACGTTGATCTCGAAGTACGCCAACCCGCGCAGCGAACTCAGGATGCTCGGGATGCCCGGGGCGAACATCGAGGAATCCGAAATGACGACACCGTCGCAGGCGAGGCGCGCCTTGTGCGCTTCGATGAACGGCGCGAGGTGCTCGCTGCCAATCTCCTCCTCACCCTCGGCGAGGACGATCACGTTCACCGGCAGGGCGCCACGCACCTCGAGGAGCGTTTCGAGCGCCGCCACATGGGCGAACAACTGCCCCTTGTCATCCACGCTACCGCGGGCAAACAGCTTGCCGTCGCGAATGGTGGGCTCGAACGCGGGCGACGTCCACAGGTCGAGCGGCTCGGGCGGCTGCACGTCGTAGTGCCCGTATACGACGATCGTCGGAGCGCCGGCAGGCGCCTTGCGCCATTCCGCGAGCACCACGGGATGACCGGCGGTAGGAATCGTCTCGACGGCGAATCCAATGCGCGCGAGCCGTTCGTGCAGCCACGCGGCGGCGCGCTGCGTGTCGACGTTGTGCTCCGAACGCGCGCTGACGCTCGGGATGCGGAGGAAGGCGAAGAGGTCATCGAGGAACTGCGCGTCGCGCGCGGCGAAGCACGCTTCGAGATCGGCGGGAAAGGCGGTCATTTGGACTCTGGTATGGAAGGCGTGGAATGTCCTGGCCAGCCGCCCAGCCACTCGCGCAGGATCCACGCGCGCTGGCGGTTGAGCAACAGACCGTGGGCGGAACGAACGACCGGGGGACCTTCATCAATTCGGGCGAAAAACGGCGCGAGCGCAATGATCGGCGACGGCTCACCGCCGCTGGTCTCATCCAGCATAAGCACCAGGGCGTCACCGCGCGTTGCTCGCTCGCGAAAGCGCGGCCACAAATCGTACTGGTTGGTCCGGCCGCCGAGGTTGAGGGAGAAAACGCCCAGGGTGTCGAGGCCGCGGCGCATCAGCGACCAGCGGAGCTGCGCCGCGTCCTGATAACGGTCGGCAGCGACCCAGACGTGGGCGGCGAATCCCTCGCCGCGCCGCGGCGTCTGCGCCAACCGTACGGCACTCTCGACGGCCATGCCGACGGCGTCCCAGCCGAAGGCCTGACTGACGGGGTCGCGCCGCGGACGGAGCCCCAGGCGCGGCGCCATCAGCGCAGCGGCGTCCACATACACCACGACAATCAACACGCCGCCGAGCCAGAGTCCGCGCCGCAGCCACGCAGTGCGCCCGGCACGGGCGGCTTCGACCGCAAGCAGCACCATGGCCGGCAGCCACGCGGACGCCGGCCAGTTGGCCTCCACGTTCTTGCGCGTCGCACTCCAGGCAAAG
>CANNKR010000298.1 GCA_947504615.1 Gemmatimonadota bacterium
GGTAAGCGGGATTGGGTGCGGGGTGGCGGGTGCAGGAGGGGGTGAGGGGTGGGGACGGGGCTGGGGGCACATCGCTGCGCTTGCCACCCAGAACTCACCACGTGATCCAATGAACGTCTTGCGTGGGAGCCGATGTGCCGCTGGTCCGACTGTCCATCATTCCTTCCGAACCCGGCACCCGCGACGCGATCTCGGCGGCGCTCTTCGCGGCGGGCGCCCTTGGGCTGCAGGAGGACGGCGACGCGCTGGTGACCGTGCTGACATCGTCGCCTGAGGACGCGCGGCTGCTGGAGGCGCTGGTGAGTGCGGTGCGCGTGGTTGATGCGCTGGCGCTCGTGCAGGTGAGTGAACTCCCTGACGTCGACTGGAGCACGGCATGGCGCGAGCGGATTGGCGCCCACGCGCTGGGCGCGCTGACGGTGGTGCCGCCGTGGCTGGCCGAGGGGCGCGACGCCGCGTGCACGATCGTGATCGAGCCGGAGATGGCGTTCGGTACGGGCGAGCACCAGACGACGCGCTGCATGATACGGCTGATGCACGGGGTGATTCGCGCGGGCGACACGGTGGCCGACCTGGGCGCGGGATCGGCGGTGCTGTCGATCGCGGCGGCCAAGCTGGGCGCCGCCCGCGTGGCGGCGATCGAACTGGACGCCGATGCGATTCCTAATGCCGAGTCGAATGTGGCGCGCAATGGCGTCGTGGCGCAGGTGACCGTGCTCCTGGGCGACGCGGGAGTGCTGCTGCCGCTGGTGGCGCCGGTGCGTGTGGTGCTGGCGAACATCCTGTCGTCGGTGCTCATCGAGCTGCTGCCGGCCATCGCGGCGGCACTGCGCCCGGGGGGTGCGGCGATCCTGAGCGGGATCCTGGTGGAGGAGCGGCAGACGATGCTCGAGGTGATTGCATCGGATGGCGGGTGGGACGTGATGGGAGAGGAGAGTGAAGGGGAGTGGTGGGCGGTGAGCATTCAGCGCGGGTAACGACGGGGAAGCGCGGCAACCTCGGGCTGTGCGCTGAACGCCCGACGGGGAAGCGCGGCAACCTCTGGCTGTGCGCTGAACGCACGACGCTTTACGCGGTGGGACGTGGTGTGGCAGCTTTGTCGGTGCGGGTTGTTCGTGTGCAACGTTCCATTGGTCGTGATACGTCGACCGTCGTCCGTCGTCTTTTCCCTTCCTCTATCGCCTCGTGTCGTTACCCACGTTCCTCTCGAGTGAGCCGCTCTCCGCCGGTACCTCGCTGTCGCTCGGCGAGGACGCGGCGCATCATCTGCGCGTACTGCGGCTCGATGCCGGCGCGCGTGTGCAACTGGCCGACGGCATGGGCGCGCGCGGGGTGGGGACCGTGGTGCGCGTGGCCAAGCGCAACGCGACCGTGCAGGTGGATACGTGCGAGTTCCTTGATTCGCTTCCGCCCGTGCACCTGATCGTCCCCATCGCCGATCGCGAGCGGATGCTTTGGTTGGGCGAGAAGGCCACCGAACTTGGAGCGACGAGCTGGCGGCCGGTGATGTTCAAACGTTCGCGCAGCGTATCGCCGCGCGGCGAAGGGCCCACCTTCCAGCAGAAGCTGCGTGCGCGCATGACGTCGGCCCTGGAACAGTCCGGGGGGGCGTGGCTCCCCACGCCGTTTCCGGACGGCACGGTGGAGACGGCGATTGCCGCGGCACCGGAAGGAATTCGCGTGGTGCTGGAAAAAGGCGGCGTTCCCATGGCGTCGATACTCGGTGGCGATTCCACAATTCCCGTGACGATCGTACTGGGTCCTGAGGGCGGGTTGGAGGAGTCGGAACTCGCGACGTTTGCCGCCGCCGGGTTTCGACCAGCGTCGCTGGGCTCGTCGCTGTTGCGGTTCGAAACGGCGGGCGTCGCGGCGCTCGCCGTGGCGCGGGCGTTGCGAGGGTAATTCACCCGAGACGCGGCACATCCACTCCGACCCCAACTCCACCAGCATGTCCTGCATCTTCTGCAAGATCGTCACGCGCGAAATTCCGGCGACCATCATTGCCGAGGATGACTACTGCGTTGCGTTTCGTGACCTCCATCCGCAGGCCGCGACCCATGTACTCGTGATTCCCAAGGAGCATGTGGCGTCGTTGAACCAGGTCACTGACCCGCTGCTGCCGGGACGGCTGCTGTGCTTTGCCCGTGACGTCGCTGCCGCAGAAGGGATAGCGGAGCGGGGCTACCGTGTCGTGCTGAACACCAATGCCGACGGGGGGCAGACGGTCTTTCACTTGCACGCGCACGTGCTGGGCGGGAAGGCCATGGGGTGGCCGCCGGGCTAGTCGAGGGTGTGCGCGGCGCGCGTGCGGGCCGCGGGCGCGGGTCCTGACGGCGTCTTGTGCGATTGCGACACGCCGATGTCCCCTGAGCGAGACTCTCACGTGACGAGATGGCGCGAAACGACACGCGCTGTCACCTCGACGGGACATCCTGAGGGCGTGATCGTGGGGCGCGTGGTGGCATCAAGATTGCTCCGGTAGAGGGTGGCGGCCACGTGGCCGTCCTCACTTCTTCGCGGAGCCCACCATGCTTCCCGCCTTGCCGATGCGCGCTGTGTTCCGTGCTCCGCGGCGCGCGCTATTGCGCGCAGTGCCGATCGCCCTTGCTGCGATGACGCTCACCGCGTGCACCGACGATCCGTTTTCGCCGTACTGGGATCGTGGCACCTACTACCTGCAGTACGCCAATAATCGGCCGGTGCCCGCGATCGTGAGTGGCGGCGTCGGTGCCAACAGCGCTCGGCTCGAGGTGACACGCGGCACGCTGACGTTGCGCCGTGACCACTCGTACCAGTTGCTGGTGGAGGTGCGGGAGTGGTCGGCCGGCGGACAGTTCTACGAGACGACCAAGGCCTATGCGGGGCGCTACGAAAATGACGACCGGGCGCTCTACCTCACGTATTACGACGCGCACGACTACTACTCGAGCGTCATGGTGGCGAACTGGCGCAACGGGCGACTGGAAGTGGTCGTGCCGAACGTGGATGGACGGCAGGATGTGCTGTGTGTGTTTGAGTAGACGGTAGACGGTAGACGGTAGACGGTGGACGGTGGACGGTGGACGGTGGACGGTAGACCGTGTCTGCTGTCACGCGGTGGCGGCGGGCTCGTCCTCGACGCGGGGGGCGACGACGATTGCCAGGTAGACCATCCAGGCGATCAGCCCTAGGTGGAGCACGTCGTTCTCCGTGAACCAGAGGCCGCGTGACCAGAGGGTGGCCGACACGCCTGATGCCAGGTAGAGGGTATAGGCGATGACCGTGACAGCGAGACCTGCCCACGCGCCGAGCAGGGCGAGGTCGAGCGAACGCCGGCGCGCGCGGTAGCTCCACACGTTCTGGATCATAAGCAAAACGAAGCCGGGCACCACGACGGCGACAAAC
>CANNKR010000299.1 GCA_947504615.1 Gemmatimonadota bacterium
CGGCCAGCTTCATGAGGGGCGCAATGAGGCGTTCGAACACGAGCGTGAACACCAGCGCCCCCAGCAGGCCACCGCCGATCGACCAGAGGGCGTCCTTGCGTCCCTCGCCAGCGCCGACCACGCACGTGCCCGGACAGTAGCCGCCCAGTCCAAAGCCGACGCCAAACACGAGGCCGCCGACGAGGACGCCCACGACATACGTCGGCTTGATGTCGAAGTGCACGGGCGTCATGAGGTTCAGCAGGTACACCAGGATGGTCCCCACCGCGATCGTGGTGGCCATGAACTTGATGACCGACAGGTTCTCGAGCCGAAGGTTCTGCGCAATCAGCGCGGGGCTCGACGCGCGCACGCGCTGGATCAGCGCGCCCATCGCGAGGCCCGTGAGCAGGGCATAGAGGATCGGCATCTCAGCGCCCTCCCTGGTGCAGCAGCTTGGCCGTCAGGATGCCGGTGGCGAAGACGCCGGCCGCAAAAATGAGCCCGCTCACCGACAGCTGGGTGATCCCCGAGATGATGTGCCCGCTCGTGCAGCCGCCCGCGATCCGCGCGCCAAAGACGATCAGGAAGCCGCCGATGAACGCATCGCGATACCGTTGCCCCTTGGTGGTCTCCCCCGTGTGGATGAATTCGGGGAGCGCGCGCGGCCGTGCGCCAATCCGCGAGGCGAGGAAGCCGCCGAGCAGCAGGCCGAGCACCAGGAAGGTTTCCGGCTTGATCAGCGAACCCATCTTCACGAGGTATGGGTTGCCCGCCGCAAGGGCGGGATCGAGACGGCGCATGACCGCGCCGATGAAGCGCGGGTACGTGCCCGACACGCCGATCGGACCCCACGTGAGGATGCTGAAGGCGCTGACGACGCCGAAGATCGCGCCGAGCTTCGCCCACGGGGGAAGCGTCGACGCATCGCCGGCATCGAGGGACGTGGTGGGCGCTGCGGGATGTGCCATGCGGTGTTCCTCCTGAGGGGTCTTGCACCGGCGGCGGGGGCCGCCGATGTCCCGCTACTACTTCACGTCCTTGCCGCCGCGCCGGTTGTCCACGACGAACCGGTCCACATACGGCATCTTCACCTGCTTGAGCGACGCCGCATCGAGCGTCGTCGTCATCGGGATCACCTGATTGGACGCCAGCAGGTACGCCGTGAGCGCATACAACTCGTCGTTCGTCAGCGAACCGGGCAACACCTGCGGCATGGCCCGCCGCACGTAATCAAAGACCGTCGTCGCATGCGGCCAGTAGTTGCCGATGGTCTTCACCAGCTTCCAGTCCTTCGCAAACGAAAACCCTTCCGCCTTGGGGTCGCGTCCGATGAGCGCCGGAAAGACCGGGGGCATCCCCTGCCCCTTGGGTCCGTGGCACATCGAGCATTTGGCCTGAAAGATGATGGCCCCCTGCTGCGCCGTGCCGGAGCCCGGCGGAAGCCCCTCGCCATCCGGCCCCACATCGATGTCGCGCGCGGCCACCTCGGCGGCGCTCGCCGCGTGCCCCAGCCCGTAATGGCGCGTGGGCTCGCCCGTGGCCGATGCCCGGGCAGATGCACCTGACGAAGCCGCATCGCGCGAGCAGGCTGCGACGACGAGCACCAGTGGAACAATCAACGCGCCTCGCATCACGTCTCCCCGTGGAACACGACGTGCCCGTCACCCTGCACTTTCCACCCGACGATCGGGTTGAAGTGAAAGTCGGTACCGATGCCTCGCACCTTCACCAACTCGGCGCGAGTCGGCTGCACGTAACCCGTCTCGTCAATCGCTCGGCTCAGCAGCACCGTTTCGCGCCCGGTCCATTCCCACATGTGCGTGAACCGCACGAGCGCCCGGTCAAGCGCCGGCGCGTGCAGCGTGGCCTGGCTCCACGATGAGCCGCTATCGGTGCTCACCTCAACGTGCGTGATCTTCCCCCGCCCCGACCAGGCCAGCCCGCTGATGGGCCACCATCCCTTGGTCAGCGCCTGCGGAAAGGCCGGCGAGGTGATGATCGACTTGGCATCCATGTCAAAGCTGAACTGCCGCGCCGTGCCGTCGGGAAGCGGATCGGTGTACTTGCTGGTCTCCCAGCGCGTCATCCACGGGCGCGCGCCCAATTCGAGGCGACGTAGCCACTTCACGCTCGTGTTGCCTTCGAAGCCCGGAAGCAGCAGCCGCAGCGGGAATCCCTGCTCAGGACGCAGCGGCTCGCCATTCTGCGCCCAGACGACCAGCGCATCGTCCCACGCCTTGGCCATCGGAATGCTCCGCGCCAGCAGGCACGCATCGCCACCCTCGGCCAGCATCCACGTGGCGTCCTTCCGGGCGCCCGCCTCGTCCAGCAGCACCTTCAGGGGAACGCCCGTCCACTCGGTGTTGCCCACCAGGCCGGCGGCCTTCTGCGGCGTGGTGTCCGGTTTGGGTTCGCGATAGGCCGCGCGACCGTTCCCCGAGCATTCGATGAAGGCGGTGCGCGTCACCGGCGGGAAGCGGCGGATCTCCTCGACGCTGAGCACCAGCGGCGTCGCCACCATGCCGTGAATCAGCAACGAATGCCGCGACGGGTCGATGAATGGAATGCCGGCATGGTGACGTTCGAAGTGCAGGTCCGCCGGCGTGATGGTGCCGGCAAGATCCTGCAGCGGCGTCAGCGAGTTGCCCGTGATTTCGCCGACCGGCGCGCGCGACGGCTTCACGAACGGGGAACGCGTGCCCACCGCCGTGGTCGGGGCGCCCGGCACCTTGGTGGCATCAACGGGCACCACGGGAACGGCCGGCACTGGCGGCGCGGCCGGCGCCTTCGCCCCCTGACCGCCGGCCATCAACGGAATGCCGGCCGCCACCGCCACGCCCAACGCGCCAACCGCGCCGGTGATCAGCGTGCGCCGCGACAGCAACTCCTCGCCCGCCGCATCCGTCGGCCGCGCATCCGTGGTCCGCGCGCCCTCGACATCCGTCACCCGCTCGTCCATGACGATGCCCTCCTATCGCCCACGATGCGTGATCGGCGCCGGATTTGGCACCAGCGCACCCCGTGGATTGCCGCGCGGCACCAGCATCGCCGGGGGACGATGCGCCTCGTGGCCGAACGTCTTGTACGGCACGTCGTTCGGCGCGCCACCCGTCGGCCAATCGCCTTCCTTGCCTGGCGAGTCGGGACGCGGATGCGAGTTGACGAACGCCGCCAGGTCGAACGCCTGCTGCGGCGTCAGCGTCCCCGGCGCACTCTGCGGCATGTTGTGCCAGATGAAGCTCGCCGCGCGCTCTTCGCGCGCCATCGAGGCGCCAATCGAATACGACGTCGCGCCCCAGATCGCCGGAATCGGCCCGTTCCCCTTCCCCTCCGGACC
>CANNKR010000300.1 GCA_947504615.1 Gemmatimonadota bacterium
CGCCCGCCGATGGAGGACTACTACCTCGGGCACGCCACCGAACGGATCTTCCTGCCGCTGCTGAAGCTGACGACGCCGGAGATCGTGGACTACCACATGCCGGCCGAGGGAATCTTCCACAACCTCGTGTTCGTGTCGATCCGCAAGGTGTATCCCGGCCAGGCGTACAAGGTGATGAATGCGCTGTGGGGGGCCGGCCTGATGTCGCTGGCCAAGGTGCTGGTGGTGGTGGACGAGTGGGTAAACGTGCGCAACCCGCAGGAGGCGTGGTGGGTGGCGCTCAACAACATCGACCCCGAGCGCGACGTGCGCTTCACGCTGGGGCCGGTGGACGTGCTCGACCATGCCAGCCGCGCCTTCACGTTCGGGTCGAAGATGGGCATCGACGCCACGAAGAAGATGCCGGAGGAAGGGTTTGCGCGATCGTGGCCCAAGGTGATTGCCATGGACGACGCGACCAAGGCCAAGGTGGACGCGATGTGGGCATCGCTGGGGATCGGGCCGCAATGAGCACTGTGGGCGGCGCGGCGACCGTGCGCGAAGGGCAGACGGTGCTCGGCACGTCGCGCCTGGCGCGCTACGTCAATTTTGTGAAGCTGCCGCACACGGTGTTCGCCCTCCCCTTTGCACTGGTTGGCGTGGTGCTGGCCAGTCGCGTGGCCCCCGTTTCGGCGCCGCTCGTCGGCTGGGTGGTGCTGGCGTTCACGGCGGCGCGGTTCGCGGCCATGGGGTTCAACCGGGTCGCCGACCGCCACATCGATGCGCGCAATCCGCGTACGATGATGCGCGAACTGCCGAGCGGCGCGATGAGCGTGGCCGAGGCGATCGTGAGCGTGGCGATTGCCTCGGCGGTGTTCATCGTGGCGGCGTGGCGCATCAACCCGCTCTGTCTCTCGCTCTCCCCGGTCGCGCTCTTCTGGATCCTTTTCTACAGCTTCACCAAGCGCTTCACGCGCTGGGCGCATCTGGTGCTCGGTCTCGGGCTGGGCATTGCGCCGGCCGGAGGATATCTCGCCGTGACGGGGCAGTGGAGCGAGCCGTGGTGGCTGCTCCCCGCGCTCGCCGTGGCCGTGATGAGTTGGGTCGGCGGCTTCGACATTTTTTACGCCCTGCCGGACACGGAGTTTGATCGCGCGCAGGGGCTGCATTCCGTGCCGGCGCGCATGGGAGTGCCGCGCGCGCTGGGCATCGCGCGCACCCTGCATGTGCTGACGGTGGTGGCCCTGGCGGCCGCTGGTGTGGCGGCGGACGCGGGCATCGTCTACTTCGCGGGCGTCGCGGTGGCGGCGGGGATCCTGGCGTGGGAGCACTCGCTGGTGTCGGCCGACGATCAGTCGCGGCTGGATGCGGCATTCTTCAACATGAATGGAATACTCAGCGTGACGTTCTTCCTTTTCGTGCTGGCCGAGCGGGTGTTCACGTGAGCGCCGATCGACCCATCGTGATGGCGTTCACCGGGGCGTCCGGGGCGCCCTACGGCGTGCGGCTGCTGCAGGCGCTGGTGCAGGCCGAGCGGCGCGTGTCGCTGATCATCAGCAGTCACGGACTGCGCCTGCTACAGACCGAGACCTCACTGACGTCGGTAGCGGGGCTGCGGGAACACGTGGGGGGCGCGGCGTGGGACCAGTGGGTCACGGTGTACGATGACAGCGATCGTGGCGCCGGCCCGGCCAGCGGTTCGCACCGCGCGTCGGCAATGGTCATCTGTCCGTGCTCCATGGGAACGCTGGCGGCGATCGCGGCGGGAACCAGCCGGTCGTTGGTGGAACGCGCGGCGGATGTGTCGCTGAAGGAGCGCCGGCCGTTGATCCTGGTGACGCGCGAGACGCCGCTGTCGGCCATTCACCTGGAGAACATGCTGCGGCTGACGCACGCCGGCGCGGTGGTGATGCCGGCGTCACCGGGGTTCTACAACAAGCCCACGCAGATTGCGGAGCTGGTGGATTTCGTGGTGGCGCGGGTGCTGGATCACCTCGGTGTGGAGAATGGGTTGGCGCCGAGGTGGGGAGAAGCGGACGGGACGTGACGCATCCGGCCCTGTTCGGCATTCTCTATTTTCCCTACGGCCTGATGGTTGGCGTCCCCGCCGTGATGCTGGGCTGGCTCGCCACGCGCGCCGGATTGCCGGTGAGTGCGGCGGCCACCATCGTCGGCATCGCGTTTGCGCCGGCCGCGTTCAAGTTCCTGTGGGCACCCATCGGCGACCTGACGCTCACGCGCAAACGATGGTACGTGCTGGCCAATGCCTGTTGTGCGCTCGCGTTCTTCGGCATGTGCGTCATTCCCATGAGTGCGCGCACGCTGCCGGTGCTCACACTGATCGTGCTGGCGGGTGCGCTGTCGGCCACGTTCATCGCCTTCGCGTTGCAGGGGCTGCTGCTGCATAACTGCGATCCGGCGATGCTGGGGCGCGCGGCGGGCTTCTACCAGACCGGCAACATGGTAGGGCAGACGCTGGGTGGTGGCGCGGCATTGTACATGGTGCGCCACCTGCCGGCGCTCTGGATGGCGGGCGCCGCGCTGGCCGTCGTGGTGCTGCTGTGCAACCTGCCGCTGCTGCTGATGCGCGAGCCGCCGCGGGTCGGTGAAGGGCGCCTGGGTGATCGCGTGCGCGAGGTGTGGCGGGAACTGCGGGCCATGCTGGCCAAGGTCGACGGACGCCTCGCGCTGCTGCTCGCGTTCCTGCCGATCGGCACGGGGAACGCGCAGTTCCTCTTCTCCGCGGTGGCCACCGAATGGAAGGCCTCCGGCGATTTCGTGTCGCTGGTGCTCGGGCTCGTCGCCGGCATCGCGATCACCATCGGCACGCTTGGTGGCGGATGGCTGGAGGATCGCCTGCCGCAGCGGCGGGCGTACTTCGTGGCGTGCGCGGCGCAGGGCGTGCTCGCCGCGGTGCTGCTGGTTTCGCCGCGCGAACCGTGGGCCTTCGCCGTCATCACGGCCAGTTACACCGCGACGCTCGGCGCCTGCTCGGCGGCCCTCACCGGCATGGCGCTCGCGCTGGCCAAGGGCGGCGCGGCGTCGACGAAGGTGAGCCTGTTCATCGCGTTCAATACGCTGGGTTCGCTGGGGTTGGTGAAGGGGGCGGGCTGGGCGCACGATGCGTGGGGGATGCCCGGCATGCTGGGCGCGGAGATTGCGACGGTGATGGTGGCGCTCACCGTCTTTGCGTGGGTATCGCGGCGGGTGCTGGCGTGACCGTCATCGGGCTGATTTCCGACACGCATGGCCTGCTGCGCGCCGGCGTCCACGAGGCGCTGGCCGGCGTGTCGCTGATCTTGCACGCCGGCGACGTCGGCGGCGACG
>CANNKR010000301.1 GCA_947504615.1 Gemmatimonadota bacterium
CATCGATCCGGGGACGGAGGCTGTGAAGGCCGCCGACTACTTCGGGCTCGGGTATGCGTCGCAAGGTGCGGCCGATATCACCGAGTTCAAGTTCCGCGGCGTCGGCAACAAGTTCAGCGGCGCCAACAGCGAGCGCGCGTCGCAGCTGACGACGTTCGCACCGAACACGTGGCAGCTGATGCCGGCGGACAAGGCGGTGGTCTTCCTCGAGAACCACGACACGCAGCGCAGCGACGGCATTGGCTATCGCGACGGGGACGCGTACCGGCTTGCCAACGTCTGGATGCTCGGCCAGCCGTACGGCTATCCGGTGGTGATGTCGAGCTACGCCTTCGATCGCACCTCGCAGTCGGGCCGCGATGCGGGGCCGCCGGCGTTGGCGGCGAGCGTGGCGTGCGCCGCGCGCATGGAGACCGCCGTCATAGGTCAATGGGTGTGCGAGCACCGCGACCCGTGGATCGTGGCGATGGTCGGCTTTCGCCGCGCGGTGGCCGGCGCCGACTTCAGCCGCATGTGGGAGGACAACCGCGACGCTGTGGCCTTCTCGCGCGGCGACAAGGGCTGGGTGGCGATCAACAACGGCTCGTCCAGCGTGAGCGCCACCATCGCGACCGGGCTGGCCGCCGGCACGTACTGCGATATTCTCACGGGTTCCAAGGCTGGTGCCGCATGCACCGGTCGCAGCATCACCGCAGCAGCAGACGGCACCATCACCATCAGCCTCGGCGCCCACAGCGCCGTGGCCCTGCATTCGGGACAACGCCTGTGACCTCGCTTCAACTGGCGGCCTGTGCCGCTCTTGCCTTCTGCCTGGCGCCCGCAGCGGGCGCGCAGGGCAGCTCCGTGACGTCGCCCGACGGGCGCACGGTCGTTTCGCTTGCGGTGACCGACGGCCAGCTCCGCTGGTCCGTGGCCCGCGATGGACGGCCGGTGGTGATGCCCTCGCGCCTCGGCTTTACCTTCCGCCATGCGTCGGCGCTCGGCGACAGCCTGCGCCTGGCAGACAGCATGCGTTCGGAGTTCGATGAACGCTTCACGATGCCACTGGGCGAGGTGGCCACGGTGCGCGACCAGCATCGCGAGTTGCGCGTGAAGGTGGTCGAGACCACCGCTGCGGCCCGGGAGTTCTGGGTGACGGTGCGCGTCTTCGACGACGGCCTGGGGTTCCGCTACGAACTGCCCGCACAGCCCAACCTGAAGGACTTCGAGATCATGGACGAACTGACCGAGTTCTCCATGGCCGAGGACATGAAGGCGTGGTGGATTCCGGCGAACATTTCGACTCCCGACCGGCAGGAGATGCTCTTTTCGTCGGGGCATATCAGCAAGCTCGACCTCGTGCAGACGCCGCTCACGCTCGTGGGCACCAGCGGGCTGCACGTCGTGATCCACGAGGCCAACCTGGTGGACTACGCCGGCATGGCGCTGCAAGGGCGCAGCGAGAGCCGCACGCTGAAGACCAGCCTGGCGCGCTGGAAGGACGGAAGTGCGGTGAAGGGGCGGACGCCGTTCGTGACCCCGTGGCGCACGCTGCAACTGGCCGATGGGGCCGAGCAGCTCGTGCCGTCGGTGCTGGGCCTCAAGCTGAATCCGCCGAGCCGGATCGCCGATACCCACTGGATTCGCCCGATGAAGTACGACGGCATCTGGTGGGGCATGCACGTGAACACGATGACGTGGAGCAGCGGCGCGCTGCATGGTGCGACGACGGCCAACACCAAGGCGTATATCGATTTTGCGGCGGCCAACGGGCTCGGGGGGACATTGGTGGAGGGGTGGAACCTTGGCTGGGACACCAACTGGATGCTCCACGGCGACGGCTTCTCCTTCACGCAGCCGTATCCGGATTACGATCTGGCCGGCCTTGCCGCGTATGCGCGGGCGAAGAAAGTCTCACTGATCGTGCACAACGAGACCGGGTCGTTCGTGGAGAACTACGAGCGCCAGATCGACTCCGCGTACGCGCTGTACCAGCGGCTGGGCGTGACGGCGATCAAGACCGGCTACGTGGGGGACACCACCAACCCCGGCGGGCACGCGCACCAGGGGCAGTACATGGTGCGGCATCATCGCCGGGTGATCGAGACGGCGGCGAGTCGTGGCATCAGCGTGGTGATGCACGAGCCGATCAAGGACACCGGCGAACGGCGCACGTGGCCCAACATGATCTCCCGTGAGGGGGCGCGCGGGCAGGAGTACAACGCGTGGGGCGGGGAAGGCGGCAACCCGCCGGAGCACGAGACCATCCTGTTCTTCACGCGAATGCTCTCGGGGCCGCTCGACTTCACGCCGGGAATCTTCAACCTGCTGGTCAGTCGCAGCGGCACGAATGTGCCGCGCACACCGGTGGATGCCAGGCCGCGGACGACGCTGGCCAAGCAGCTTGCCCTGTACGTGGTGCTGTATTCGCCCGTGCAGATGACCGCCGACCTCATTGAGAACTACGCGGGACAGCCCGCCTTCCAATTCATCCGCGACGTGGCCGTGGACTGGGACACGACGCGCGTGCTGCACGGGCGCATTGGGGATGACGTGGTGGTGGCTCGCAAGACCAAGGGGAAGGACGAGTGGTTCGTGGGCGCCATCACGGACGAAGAGGCGCGCACCGTCGATGTGTCGCTCGACTTCCTGCCGAAGGGGCGGCGCTACGTGGCCGAGGTGTATGCTGACGGCCCCAAGGCGAACTGGCGCGACAACCCGCTGCCCGTGAGCATCACGAGCCGGCCGGTGGATGGCAGCACGCGCCTGCGGATCGCGATGGCGGCCGGGGGTGGGCAGGCCATCCGCATTCGGCCGGCGCGCTGACCATGCGGGGGCGCCTGACCGTCGTCGCGCTGCTCTGTGCGCAGCCACTCTGCGCGCCGGTGTCGCGCGCGCAGGCGCCCGTACTGTATCGATCGCCGTCGTACGAAGTGACAGCCACAGGCGTGCGCCAGGGACGCTTCGTCGCCGACGCGGTGTCGCGCGACACCATCCGGTCGACCTATCCGCGTGCGGCACGCGAGGTGCACTTCAAGTTTGCGCTCAATGGCGTGGACAACGAGTTCCCGCCTGGCATCGAGCACACCATCAATTTGCGTCCGCGCGGCGGACGCGTCGTGACGCCGCTGTACGCGTTCGGCGTGCCGCCCACCCCCGTGCTGCCGCGCCCGGAGGATGCGGGTGAGGGCGAAGAGGGCGTGGCGCAGGTGACCATCCGGCTGGACATGCGCGCCATCAAGCGCAGCATCGCCGAGCAGGGCGGCTACACTCCGCCACTCGGCACGCGCGTCACATCGCTGACG
>CANNKR010000302.1 GCA_947504615.1 Gemmatimonadota bacterium
CCGATGGCCGCGCGCCGATGCCGCACGGCCTCGTCGGGCCCGCGGCGCGCAATGATGCCCGTGAGCGTCGCGGCGACCACCGCGCCCACCATGAGCGTGGGATGTTCGGCGACGAAGAAGCGCGTCCCCGGGTTCTTCATCGCAGCCCCCATGTCCTTCATGGCATCGCGCATGAGCGGGCTCGTGCCGAACAGGACGAGGCCGAGGACGAGTTGCAGATGCACCGACATGGCGAAGTACGAGAGTGCCCGCTTGGCGCCGGTGGCGTAGACGGCACCGCCGTTGAGGCCCTGGAGGGCGCGCACGAGCGCGATCACCGCGGTCACGAGCACGAGCCAGCGAACGACATTGTGGATGGCGAGGAGCATGGGAGTCTGGAGGGTAGACGGTAGACGGGAGACGGTAGACGGTAGAGCGACCATTGAACATATCGACGAACGTCGACGGCGGGGGCGTGAGTTCCCGTCTCCGGAAGTGGAACCTCGCCACACAGCCGGCCCCTACGTCTACCGTCTACCGTCTACCGTCTACCGTCTACCGTCTACCGTCTCCCGTCCAGGTTCACCCGTCAGCCGTCAGCCGCTCGCGCCGCGACACTTCGGTGACGCCCTTCACCCGTCGCGCCGCCTTGATGATCTTGTCGAGGTGCACGAGGTTCTCGACCGCCACGAGGGCCGCGCCGTTCACGCGCCCATCCATCGACTTGAGTTCCAGCGACTGAATGTCGGTGCCCGTGCCGCTGACGGCCGCGGCAAGGTCGGCATACAACCCCCGGCGGTCGTTCCCTTCGATGTGCAGGCGGATGACGAAGCGCTCGCCCTCGCTCTGCTGCCAGTCGATCTCGAGTCGGCGTTCGGGCTCGTGCACCAGGAACAGCAGGTTGGGGCAGTCGCCGCGGTGAATGCTGACCCCGCGGCCGCGCGTCACGTACCCCACCACCTTGTCGCCCGGCACCGGCTGGCAGCACTGCGCATAGCGCACCATCAGGCCATCCGCCCCCTGCACGCGGATGCCCTTCGACGTGTCGGACCGCTTCATGCGGTCCATCAGCCGCTCCAGGGGGCTCGCCTTGAGCGCCGGCGGGTCGGTGTGCTCGTCCACTTCGGGGAAGAGCGCCTTGAGCACCTGCGAGATGTTGACGTCGCCCTGCGCGATGGACGCCAGCACCTGATCGGCGCCGCTGAGGCTCAGCACCACGGCCGCCTTGTCGAGGTCGGCGTCGCTGAGCTTCGCCAGCTTGCGGCGGCGCATCTCGCGATCCAGAATCTCGCGCCCGATCTGACGCGACGCATTCTGCTCTTCATTGCGCAACCACTGCCGGATGCGGTGCCGCGCGCGCCCGGTGCGCACGTGCGACAGCCAATCGCGGCTGGGGCGCGCATTGGGCGACCGCATGATCTCCACCGTCTCCGAGTTGCGCAGTTCGCGCGACAACGGCACGATGCGCCCGTTGACCTTGGCGCCCTGCACGTGCAATCCGAGCTCGGAGTGCACAGTGAACGCGAAGTCGATGGGCGTCGCACCCTTCGGGAGCTGGATGACGTCACCCTTGGGTGTGAAGACGAAGATCTCGTCCTGATACAGGTCGAGCTTCAGGAACTCGAGGAACTGGTCGGGGGTCTCGGCGTCGAGCTGCAGTTCGAGTACCTGCCGGAACCAGTGCAGCGCACGATCGAGCTCGTCGCCGCGCTTGCGATCGCCCTCCTTGTATCGCCAATGCGCCGCAATGCCATAGTCGGCGGTGCGGTGCATCTCCATCGTGCGAATCTGGATCTCGAACAGCGTCCCGGTGGGGCCGAACACCGTGGTGTGCAGCGACTGGTAGCCGTTGGACTTGGGCTGGGCGATGTAGTCCTTGATGCGCTCCTGCAACGGCGTCCACGCCCCATGGATCACGCCGAGCGCGTGGTAGCACTCCGGCACGCTGTCGACGAGGACGCGGATGGCGTAGAGATCGTAGATGTCGTCATACGTCTTTTCGCGCCGCTCCATCTTCTTGTAGATCGACCACAGATGCTTGGGGCGCCCGCTCACTTCGTGCACCACCACCCCGCTTTCCTTGAGGCGGCGCATCAGCGGCGTGGCCATCTCCGCGATGAGCACTTCACGGTCGGCCCGCTTCTGCAGGATCAGGCGCGCGAGGTTCCGGTACTCTTCGGGCTCGAGGAACTTGAACGCCAGGTCCTCGAGCTCGGCCTTCATCGCCGCCAGGCCAAACCGATGCGCCAGCGGCGCGTAGAGGTCGCGCGTCTCGAGCGCGATGCGCCGGCGCTTCTCCTCGGGCATGAAGTCGAGCGTCCGCATGTTGTGCAGCCGGTCGGCCAGCTTGATCAGGATGACGCGCGCGTCCTTCGCGATCGACAGCAGGAGCTTGCGGTAGTTCTCGACCTGTCGTTCTTCGCGTGACCCCGTCGGAAGGTGGCCGATCTTGGTGACGCCGTCGACGATCTGCGCAATTTCGCGCCCGAACTCGCGCTCCACGTCCTCGAGCGACACCGGCGTGTCCTCGATGACGTCGTGGATCAGCGCGCTCGCCACCGTCACCGTATCGAGCTGCAACTCGGCGAGAATCTTGGCCACCTCCACGCAGTGCGTCACGTAGGGATCGCCGTTGCGTCGCACCTGCCCGGTGTGCGCCTTCTCGCTGTACGCATAGGCGCGCGACACCAACTCCGCGTCGAGCCGCTCCGGATGGGCGTCGGCGCTGAGATCCCAGCCGGGGATGATGTCGGTGAGGACGGGGGTAGTCACGGCAGCGGACAAGGGACCACCCCGGCCGCGGGCGCGGAGGGGCTACAGGTCGGAAACTGGGCGCCGCGGGCAGAGAGTCAAGGGGAACGAGACCAGTGCCGCGGTAGGGAAAAGAAGCTGCCAGCTATACGCCGTACGTTTTACGCCGTCAGCCTAAGGCGTACGACGTACGGCGTTCAGCGTACAGCATCCCGCGTCCTTCCATTCACCGATATTACATCAGTCCCGTCTCCGCAAACGAGATGTACCGCCCCCGCCCCACGATCACGTGGTCGTGCACCGGAATGTCCAGCAGCCGGCCCGCCGCCACCAGTTGATCCGTCACCTCCCGATCATCGGGCGATGGCGATGGATCACCGCTGGGATGGTTGTGCACCAGGATGATCGCCGCCGCCCGCTCGGCGATGGCCTCGCGAAAGACCTCGCGCGGATGCACGAGCGACGAGTTGAGGATGCCCCGCGTGACGCACACATCGCGCGCCAGCCGGTGCTGGGCGTCGAGGATCGCCACGTGGAACTCCTCCACC
>CANNKR010000303.1 GCA_947504615.1 Gemmatimonadota bacterium
CCGTTCCGCTCAACACCTCGTTGCGTGCCACCGCGCGAATGGTCGCATCGAGCACCACCCCCACCGACGGTCGCGCGTGCGACACGCCGGACAGCGCATCCCACGCTCCCGATTGCAACCCTACGCCGGCGCGCGCCTCGGTCAGCAGGTTGCCGATCGATCCCCCCGCATGCGGTTGCACGGTTATCACACTCATCGGCCAACTCCACCGCTCGTCATCGCTCAGCGCAAAGACCGGCTCGGTCGGCAATTCGTGGCTCCAGTCGATCGGCCGGTTCCACGTGGGCGCCAAGCTATGGAAGAAGCGCTGCATCGGCTCCGCGAGTGACGGCTTGCCGGTGACGCCCAGCGTCCACCGCAGCTCAGAGATCCGATTGCCACGCGTCCACCGATCGCCCGCCGAAAACCAGAGCACCCCCGCGTCGGGGCGCGCTCCCGCGGACGGGGTCGGGTGCGCGTGCGTGCGCGCGGCCGTGTAGATGTCCTGGCCGAACGCATACGAATGCCCGTCGCACCCGATACGCACATCGGTGCACGGCGCCGACGCAGCGCGCCCGGCCCGCCACCACGCCCACGGCGCGCGCCCCGCATACTCGGACGTCATGCGCACGCCGCTCGAGTATTCCTCGTCGGGTCGGTTCCACGGCGCCTGCCAGAAGTTGAACGCGTCGTTGTCGGCGCGAATGCTGACCGCGCGCTGCCCGTGGGCGTCGCGGGGCAACAGCGCGAGCGCCATCAGCAACAGTACCGGCAACACCGACAGCCTCACCGCTTCGCCTTGGGCTTGAGCAGCAGGTCGTGGAAGTCGAACGAGAAATCCGTCGCGGGATCCGCCGCGCGCAGCTTCACCTGGTCCACGCTGCCGTCGGCATTCAGCTGGAACGTCACGAACGCATCGGCGCGCATCTCGCGGTCATCCCAGCGCGCGAGGAAGGTATCGTGCTGCCAATGCACCATCTCGCCCTGCAGCTGCGGCGTATGCGCGAGCGCCATGCGCAGCTTGCCGTTGGCCAGCGTCACCGTGACGTCGCCGTACCAGGGGTCTTCGTACGTGCCGGCGTACTTCTCGAGCGCGAGCGATGGCCGGCTCAGCGAGTCACGCGCCGCGCCCGCGGCCGCGCGCACTCCCTTCAGCGCCGCCTTCTGTCGCGCCTCGAGCGTCGCCACGCCGCCCACGAAATCAAAGGCGGGGGCGCTGCCGAGATCGTAGTCCAGCAGCGACCACCCCAATGCCTGAAACATCGACGTCTCGCTGTTGGTCAGCACAGCCACGCCCACCCGCGCCTCGGGAATGAACGCCACAAACGAGAGGTAGCCCGGCAGCCCTCCCGTGTGCCACAACAGTTTCTTGCCGCGGAAGTCGTTGGTCTGGAAGCCCAGCGCATACAGGTTGAACTGCTTGGCCAGCGGCGCGAGCTCGGGCGCTGCGGGGCCCGTGGCCATCGGCGTGACCCCGGTCCAGATCTCGCGCGCCGTGCGCGCACTCACCAGCCGCGTGCCGTCGGCCAGCCTGCCGCTGTCGAGCTGCACCAGCAGCCACTTGGCAATGTCGCGCGCGCCGGCATTGATGCCGCCGGCCGGATTGGTGTTGTCGCTGATCATCGGCGCGATCACCTGCATTTTGCCGTCCACTTCGGCATGCGTCGTCGCCACGTCGTCGGCTCCGCCGGCTGCGCCCGCCGCGCCGGCGTCGCTGTGACGCACATTGCTAGCCGTCATCCCCACCTTCGCGAGAATGCGCTCCTGCACGAACTGCTCCCAGGTGCGCCCGCTCACGCGTTCAATCACCTCGCCCGCCACCAGGTAGAGCACGTTGTCGTAGGCGTACGCCGTGCGGAACGATGCCACCGGCTTGATGTAGCGCAGGCGCCGCATGATCTCCTTGCGGTCGTACGTCGACGCCGGCCACCAGAGCAGGTCGCCGGCGCCGAGGCCAAGCCCCGAGCGGTGCACCAGCAGGTCGCGAATGGTGATTTCGCGCGTGACGAACGGATCGTACATCGCGAACTCGGGGAGGTAGCGGATGACCGGCGCGTCCCACTGCACCTTTCCTTCTTCCACCAGGATGCCGAGCGCCGTCGCGGTGAACGCTTTGGTATTCGACGCAATACCGAAGCGCGTGTCTGGACCCACGGCCTCGGGGGCGCCGAGTTTCTTGACGCCGTAGCCCTTGGCCACGATCACCTTGCCGTCCTTCACCACGGCGATGGCCGCCCCCTGATTGCCGAAGGTCTTGATGGCGCGCGCGACGATGCTGTCGATGGCGGCAGCGGACTGCGCGCCCGCGAGCGCGGGAACGATGAGCAGGACGAAGAGGAGTCGACGCATGGGGACGTGAAATCCGGATGAGGGTTACGGGGCGATAGCCAGCGCGGCCACCAGCCGTGCCAGCGCGGCAACGTCACGCAGGTCGAACACTTCCGCGGGGCCGTGCGAGTACCGGCCCGGCCAGCTGAGGCCGAGGGCGGGCGGACCCCACGGGGAAATGGCGGAGGCATCGGTGCTCCCCTGCGTGGTACCGACCTGCAGGGGGATGCCGTGGGCGCGCGCGACGCGCATCACCCGGTCTCGCTCGACACGGGGCGACAGCGACCCGTCATCGAGCCCGCGCAGTACGGGGCCCTGCCCCAGCGGCGCCAACGCGAAGTGCGGCGATTCAAGCGGTGAATCCGAACTGACGAAGGTGTCCACGGCGTAGACTCGCTGCAGCGATGCCCCGTAGCGATTGCCGAACGCGCGCGCGCCGTTGAGCCCGCCTTCTTCCTGCACCGTCCATACGAAGTAGACGCGCCGCGTCAGCGCGGCCGGATTGACGGATGCCACCGCGGTGAGCAGCGCCGAGGTCCCCGTGCGATCATCGCTGGAACGCCCGGTGACGCGCGTGCCGGCCAGCCGCGCCGCGCGCTTGTAGGCCGTGAGGCTGAGTCCGGGCTTCACGCCACTGGCAACGAGTTGCGCCGAATCCATGCCAAACCAGGCCTGCAGGCTCCCCGGCGAGCGCACACGCGCTGAGTCGCGCGGCACAAAGACGCCGCGCAGCGACTCGCGCCCCGCTTCGTCAAAGTGGAGGTACGCCGGCACACCTTCCCACGACGGCAGCACCGCGCCGCCTCGGGCGCGCAGCGTCACACGCCCGTCGGCAAGCATCTGGTCTACCTCGAAGCCCACCTCATCGATGTGCGCGACGAGGGCCATCGCATCGCGGTCTGGGCCGGCCGTCACCACGACGTTGCCCGCTGAATCGACCTGCGCCTTGGCGCGCGCCCACGCGGGGAGCC
>CANNKR010000304.1 GCA_947504615.1 Gemmatimonadota bacterium
CCACGGTGCTGCGCGCCGTCTCGTCACCCTGGCGCACCGGCGGCCGGTAGTCGATGCGCAATGCGTCGCCCTCGCGCTCGGCCACTGCCCGGAAGCGCACGACGACCGTCTTGTCTTCGCCCGGAGCGATGGGGAAGATCCGCGTGCGCAGCAATCCCTGCCCCATCCATTCGACGAGCGCCGGGTCGCGTTGCCGGCGCACGATTTCCTCGTAGATGGCGCGCGCCCGGTCGGCCCGCATCGTCTCGCCGGTCACCATTTCGCCGTTGATCGACAGCCCCAGGTCCTCAAAGGCCGCGCGCGCCGGCAGGGGCAGCAGGTACTCCGTCTCTCCCGCCACGTTGCCGAGGTTCGTGAAGTGCTCGGTGATCTCGTAGCGCACGGTGCGCCCGTCGAGGGTCAGCACGGCCCGGCTCGACGTACGCACCACGCGTGCACCATTCACGCACGTCGGGCGCACGTCGCACGTCGGGCAGGGCGTGCAGGGAGGGACACGATCGATCGGGGGTCGGCTGAGCTGGGCCGAGACGAGCACGGGCAGCTGAATGGCCAGCAGGAACAGGGTGCGACGCATGGTCTCCTCCGGGTGGTGTTTGCCTAGGAGACGTCAGCCGCCGCATTTCTTGCACACCACCCGCCGGAACGGGTGCCGCCGCCCGCTATTCCGGCGGGGTGCCCCCGCGCGTGGCAGCGCGTTCCATGACCCGCACCGACAACAATCGTTGATCGGCGCGATTCACCGTGTCCTGCATCGTTTCGCCCGGCCGGCGCGAACTCCACCCCAGGGAAAATGGCACCGGAGCGGTGCGAATGGCCGCCAGCTGCAGGCGGCGCGCCACCATCTCCACCGCGTCCTCGTCGGCCGGGTTCAGCAGCAGCAGGAACTCGTCGCCGCCCAAGCGGATCACGGGCTCTTCCGCGCGCACCTGCCGCATGAGAAAGCGGCTCATGCGCACGAGCGTCGTGTCACCCATCGCGTGGCCGTGCAGGTCGTTGTACTGCTTGAAATGGTCGATGTCGATGAAGATGCACCCGAACGGCGCTTCCGCACTCTCCAGTTCGTGCTCCATCTGCTCGAGATAACGGCGATTGTAGCAGCCCGTCAGCGGGTCGCGCACGCTCTGCTCGCGCAGGGCGTCTTCCTGGCGCTTGCGGTCGGTGATGTCCACCAGGACGCCGTGGTAGTACGTCTCGCCCGAAGCACCCTCACGACACACGTACGTGCTGTCCAGCACCGTGCGCACGCCACCGTCCGGGCGCACGATCTCGAGTTCGAAGTCGCGCACCCACCCGTGTTCGTCCAACACCGCCAGCTCTTCCATCCGGCTCTTCGGATTGACGATCATGTCCGACATCGAAAATGACCGCAGGTCATCGAGCGTCCGTACGCCGAGCATGGCCAGAAAACCCGGACTGGCGTCGACGATGTCGCCGCGTGCACTCGTGATGTAGAACGCCTCACGCAGATTTTCCACGAGACCACGCAGCGCGTCAAAGTCCTGCAACGACCGGAAGCGCGCGGGAATGTTCGGACTGGGTGTCATGAGGCCGCCGCTGGTGGCGTGTGGACGATGATCGGACTTTCGGCGGCGGCCGTCGCCGCCGCATTCGCAGCATCGGCAGCCGCCTTGTTCGCGGCTTCCACCGCGGCCGTGTATTGCGGCAACGGGGTCTTCTCGTCCACGACGGCCAGACGCCGGTCCCACTGCTTCATCATCTGGATGAACGATCGGGAAATATCCGCGTCGAAATCCCACCCGATGCCCTTCTCGATCTGTTCAATGACGCGCTCGGCCTCCCAGGCCTCGCGATACGGACGATTGGTGCGCAACGCGTCATACACGTCGCAAATGTGCACCAGCTTGCTGGCCGTGTGGCACTCCCGCTGGAAGTGCCGGTGCGGATACCCGCCGCCATTGATCATGATGTGATGCTCGTACGCCACGGCGGATGCGAGATCGAGCTGGCGATCACTTTCGTAGATGATCTTCGCCCCGTCCACCGGGTGGCGACGCATGATCGTCCACTCATCGTCCGTCAGCTTGCCCGGCTTGGTCAGCACTTCCTTGGGTATGCGCACCTTGCCCAGGTCGTGCAACAGCCCCGCCACGCCAAACCCGCGCACATCCTTGGGCCCCATCCCCATGAACTCGGCCAGCGCCATCGCCAGCACCGACACGTTCAGGGAATGCGTGGTCGTGTACTGGTCGAACTCCTTCAGCTGCAGCAGCGGGATCACGATCTCCCGGTCGCCGTGCATTGCCACCGACAGGGAGCGTACCACCGATTCGGCTTCGAGCAGCGGCAACTCGCCGCGCACTTCCACTTCGTCGTGCAGCCAGCGAATGGTGTCGGCCTCTTCCTGCAGCGAATACGCAATGGTGGCGGTCGGCAGCAGGTCGTCCGGCCGGATCACGCCCTCGGCGCCTTTCACGCCGATCACGCCGAACTTGATGGCCGTCTTCCGTTCCGGACTGCGCGTCGACGAGTCGATGGCCTGCAGCGTCAACCGCGCCAGGCATTCGTCCAGGAAGACTTCAAAGTCGTCCCGGGTCACGTCGTAATCGAACTCCAGGCGCTGGATGCCAGCATTCGCGAGTCGCGCGCCCCAGTCCCACTCCTTCAGCTCGCGCATGGCGATGTTGCCGTACACCACGTCGTAGCCGAGGAACGAAAACTGCGGGCGTGAATCCACCGCCTGCAGCGCCCGCAGGTGCTCGAACGACTGGTCGATGGAGCGCTCGCGCGCCGGATGCCCGTCGCCGTAGAGGGCCATGGTCGACAACGCTTGCGCCAGCGATGTCAGGAATTTCGCTGGTTCGCTCACCGCGTGCCTCCACGACGCACTGCCGCGTCGCTGATCTCAGGATCCGAGTGCTTGCTGGCCAGCGAGAGAGTTTCCTTCGCCGCTGGCTCCGAACTCCAATGGGCTGCCAGGCCGGCCAGCGCCGCCAGCATCTCCGGCGACTTCGACGCCAGGCTCCGCTTGAACATCAGGACTTTCTTTCCCGCCACCCGGTTGAGCAGCCAGTTCAGTGTCTCTGCCGACCGGTGGGACGCGAGTGCGCGGATTCCCAGGGCGCGCAAGTCGGCGGACAACACGGGATCGTCCGCGCGGGACATCAGCACCGCAGCCTGCCCGGCGGTGCATCCCTGCATCGCCGCGCCAAGGGCCAGCCGCACCACCCGTTCGTCGGCGTCGGCCAGTCCCGTCGTGATCGTCTGTTCCCGATA
>CANNKR010000305.1 GCA_947504615.1 Gemmatimonadota bacterium
CCGTCCGGGGCAGGGCGTGGGCACCGCCACCGACCTGCTGGGCAAGGAGATCGACCCGGCCTCATTCCGTGTCATCGCCGACCATGCGCGCGCCGTGGCGTTCCTGATGGCCGACGGCGTCTTCCCGAGTAACGAGGGGCGCGGCTACGTGCTGCGCCGCATCCTGCGCCGCGCCGTCCGCCACGCCTGGCTGCTGGGGCGTCGCGAGCCGACGCTCGTGTTCATCGTCGAGAAGGTCATCGAGATGATGCACGACGTCTATCCCGAGCTGAAGGTGCGCCGCAAGCACCTGCTCGACACGACGCGCGCCGAGGAAGAACGCTTTTTGGCCACCATCGGTGGCGGGCTCGACCGCTTCGAGGCGCTCGCCCCGCTGGGCAGCACGCAAGGGTCGTCGAAGCTGCGCGGCACGATCAGCGGCGAGGACGCATTCCGGTTGTACGACACGTTTGGTTTTCCGATCGACCTCACCGACCTGATGGCGCGCGAGCGCGGCTACGTGGTGGACATCGCCGGCTTCGAGACGGCGTTGCAGGGGCAGCGCGAGCAGTCGCAGGCCGAGCGCAAGAGCCGGCACATCGCCGTCGTTGCCGACGATCTCAGCGACGATGCGCAGTGGCAGCGCGCCGGCACCGGCGATGCCAAGCACGGGCGCTTCGTGGGCTACGACGCCACCGAGATCGAGACGGTGGTGACGGCGGTTCGCCAGTTTCCCGACGGGCGCGCCGCGGTGATGCTGCGCGAGACGCCATTTTACGCGGAGAGCGGCGGGCAGGTGAGCGACCACGGAGAAATCGTGGGCCCGGGATGGCGCGTGGCGGTGGACGAGGTGAAGAAGTTCGACGGGCGCATTGCCGCCATCGGTGCGGTGGAGGGCGAGATTGTGTTCGGCCCGGCCACGGCGCGTGTGCCCGGCGACCGTCGTCGCGACACCGAGCGCAACCACACGGCCACGCATCTGCTGCACGCCGCGCTCCGCCGCGTGCTGGGCGAGCACGTGCATCAGGCGGGTTCGGTGGTCGAGCCGGATCGCCTGCGTTTCGACTTCACGCACCACGGCCCGATCAAGCCCGCGCAGCTCGAGGAGATCGAGCAGTGGGTGAACGCGGGCATCTGGGCCAACGTGGACGTGACGATCACGGAGAAGAAGTACGCGGACGCCGTCGCGCTGGGCGCGATGGCGCTGTTCGGCGAGAAATACGGGGACGTGGTGCGCGTGGTGAACGTTCCCGGGCTGTCCACCGAACTCTGTGGCGGATGCCATGTGCGCAACACGGGGCAGATCGCGCTGATGCGCATTGTCGCCGAACAGGGCGTGGCTGCCGGTGTGCGCCGCATCGTGGCGATCACGGGGCCCAAGGCCTTCGAGTCGCTGCGCGACCGGGAGCGTGCGCTGGAGAGCATTGCCGACAAGCTGAAAGTGAACGTGCACGCCGCGGGCATCGACGCCATTGGCAAGCGGCTGGACGCCCTGCTGGGCGAGAAGAAGGCGCTGGAGAAGAAGCTGGACGAGGCGCTGAAGGGATCGGGCGGTGGCAGCGTGGTGCAGGGAGTCGTGGGCGGCGCCGAGGTCGTGCTTGGCGCCCGCGTGGCGATCACGATGGTCGAGGCGGCCGATGTCGAGTCCCTGAAGGTGATGGGCGACGCGGTGCGCGAGGAGATGGCGGACGGCGTGGCGGTGCTTGGCGCGGTGACGGACGGCAAGGGGACGCTGCTGGTGGTTGTCGGCGACACGCTGCGCGCGAAGAACGTGAATGCCGGTTCGCTGGTGAAGGACATCGCGGCGCTGGCCGGGGGCCGTGGCGGTGGCAAGCCGCACATGGCGCAGGCGGGGCTGGCGGATGAAGCGGCGCTGAAGGTCGCGCTGGCGGGCGCGAAGGCGGTCGTCGAGAAGGCGCTGGGTTAATGGCGTTGCGCGCCTGGCTCGCCAGCCGTCAGCCTCCCGCACCCGACGCATTGCAGGCTCGGCTCGCGCTGCTGGTGGACGCGCATCCAGAGTGGGAGTTGATGCCGTTGCCCGACGCGATGCTCGCTGCCGGCGAGGAGCTGCTGCAGGCGGTGATCGCCGCGCCGTCGAAGGACCGTCGGTCCGCGCTGGACTTGCTGGCGGCCGATGCCTGCGTGACGTACGCATTCGAAGCGGCAGCCGATGAGCCGTCGCGGCTGGTGGAACTGGCGGAGTTGTCGATGCAGCGGATCGCGCGGGGGGCGGCAGGGAGTCCGAATCGGGTGGGTGTGGAGTAGGAAGGGAAGCTGTGGGCTTTATGCCGTACGTGGTACGCCGTACGTTCCTGTCGTCTACCGTCTACCGTCTACCGTCTACCGTCTACCGTCCACCGTCTACCGTCTACCGTCTACCGTCTACCGTCTACCGTCCACCGTCCAGGCCCCATGCGCCATCTCAGAGAACTTGCTGAACTCGCCACCCGTGCCGCGGACGCCCTCGACGGCGACATTGAGCGTGCGGTGCAGATGGTGCGCGCCACGCTGCAGGGCGGGGGCACGTTGTTCTTCGTGGGCAACGGCGGAAGTGCGGCCGATGCGCAGCACATGGCCACCGAGTACGTGGTGCGCTACAAGAAGGAGCGTCGTGCATTCGCGGCCATCGCGCTGACCACGGACTCGTCGATGCTGACGGCCGGCGGCAATGACTACGGCTTTGACACGATCTTCTCGCGCCAGGTGGAAGCGCTCTGCCGGCCGGGCGACCTGTTGATCCTGCATACCACAAGCGGAAAGTCACCCAACCTGCTGCGCGCGGCCGAGGCGGCGCGCGCCAAGGGGGTGGCCACACTGGCGCTGTCCGCCAAGGGCGGCGGGCCGCTGGCCGCACTCGTCGATCACTGCATCGTGGTGCCGACCGACCGTACGGACCGGGCGCAGGAGATTCAGTTGTGCATTGAGCATTACATCTGCGAGTGCGCGGAATCCGACGAATAGGGTGCCGGGATCGGTGCCCAGGGCATGAACCCGTCGCGGCAGGATTCGTACTTTCAACACGGAGGAAGGGGAGAAGCACGGAGGGCCGCGGAGTACGACAACCGCTTTTCGTTGGGGCGTAGGCGGGCAGGACTGTCCGCCACGCCCCTTTTTGAATTCGTGCCGTCCTCCGTGGCCCTCCGCTGACTCCGGTCTCCGTGTTGAAAGAACCCGAGCTCCTTGGGCTGGGATCTGTGTTTTGATAAACACGGAGGAATATGAGGAACAGGAGGGCCACGGAGTACTGCAA
>CANNKR010000306.1 GCA_947504615.1 Gemmatimonadota bacterium
CGTGTCGCGGTAGGGCAGCGTGGGGCGCGTACAGTGCGCCGGGGGGCCGTCACTGGCTCGTTCACCGCTGACCTACCGCGACTCCCGTTAAGACGGATAATTGAGCGCAAGAACACAAGAGCGCGAGAGCGCGGGGATACCAAAGGAGCCTGCTCCTCTCGCGTTCTCGCGTTCTCGCGTTCGTGCGTTCGTGCGTTCGTGCGTTCGTGCGTTCGTGCCCTCTCCCCTGCTATCGCCTGGCCCTGAACACCACCTCACGTCGCACGAAGCCGTCCGGATCGGCACCGGTGGTTGGCAGCGGGATCAGCACGGGGACAGCACCAGCGTCGCGCAGCCGGCCGGCGAGATCGTTGCCCACGTTCAGTCGCGCGGAGAGGAAGTCTCCACCCGTGGACGCCGTCGGGAATACCACGTCCGATGCCCCCTCCGCGCGCGCGACGCCACGCACAAAGCCAACCGCGGTGTCGCCGGCCACTCCCTCGATCGTCAGCCGGAGCACGCCGGATTCGTGCCGCAGCGCAACCACCCGCACCGATCGCGAACGTTCGCCAACCTGTGCGGCTCGCGTCGGGAAGCGCACCTCGGGTGTCTGGCTGCGCCCCGTCGATAGTTGCAGCGTCTTCTGTCCGGCGCGCAATTCCCCAGTCACCGGGCGCTCGCCGGCCACCGGATTGAACGTGACACGAATCGCGCGCGCAGGATCCCCACCGGCCCGCACGATCTCCAGCGCGACCCTCGTGGCTTCCACCGTCACGTTGAGGTCGACCTGCGTCTGCCCTATCCACAGCCGCTCCACGCGCACGCCGCGCTCGCCCAGCGGCACCCAGGGCGACACGGACAGCGTCCCCGCCGGCGCATCCACCTCGAGCCCCATCATGCCACGCAGCAGCGGTGTCAGGATCATCGACGTGGCAAAGAACTGCTGCGGCACCGCCGTATCGAGTGGCTTGTACACGCGCCCGCTGATCACCTCGGGGTTCCGACCCCGCGACTCGTCAAAGGTCGTACGGGCGATGGCGCCCAGCGCCTGCCACCCGGCGTGCGGGTTGCCATACCGGAACTGCGCCGTCGCCACCCACCCGGTGACGAACGGCCACACCGCGCCGTTGTTGTAGTGCAGCGGGTCGAAGAGCGGGCTGGTGGACGACAGCGGCCGCGCGCCCCAGTCGGTCATCAGGTCGCTGCGCGCCATCCGTTCGGCCATCAGCCGTCCATTGGCCTTGTCGAAGACATCGAAGGCCATGGCCGTCGCGGGCCACGCCGTCATGGTCTCGTTGATCTTTCCCTTCTCGAGCACCGCAAAGGCGTACTGCCCCTTTGCCGGAATCCAGAGCTTGGCCTCGAGGGATGCCATCGCTTTCACACGTTCCGCGCGCGCCTCGGCGGCAAGCGCTGGCTCGTGCATCGCCTCGGCCATGCGCGCGAAACGCTCCAGCGACGCCGCCCAGACGCCGTTGAGGTAGACGTCGCTGACGATCCCTTCCTGCAGGTCGCCGACTTCCAGCGCGCCGGCGCCAGCGCAGGTGTTCTCCATCAGGCCATCGTTGTCGGTGTCGCACGTGCGCGACCATTCGTAGGCTTTCTTCACGTTGGCCCAGAGCGTGCGCACCGTGGTGGTGTCAGCCGTCTGCTTCCAGTATTCGCCGAAGGCCAGAATCCAGAATGGCGTCGTGTCGCCGTGGTAGTAGGCGTACGGGTAGGCGCCAAACCAGTCGACCTTGCCGGCGCCCTGCGAGATCTCGTGCGTGATCTTGCCGTCGGCGCGCTGGTACTTGGCGAAGAACTTCAACGCCCCCTCCCGCACCAGTTCGTGCTGGCCCACCGCGCTCATCGCAAACGAGTTGATGGACGCGTCGCCGCCAAAGAACCAGCCGAAGCCCGGGCGGTCGCTGGCCGACCCGGAGAGTCCGTAGCCGGCCACCAGCCCGCACCCAAGATCGGGGTTGCAGACCATCGACTCGTCGAGGTTCACTTTGGCCCATTCCGCGGCCCGGTCGAGATCGGCGTCGCCCGTGACTACCGAGACCTGCTGCGTCCGGATGGAATCGGCGTGTGCCACGCGCTTCCTCCACTCGCGTTCGATCACGCCCGGTTCGAGCAGGCGCTTGTACAACGCGAGCGCCGAATCGCGCGGCATCTCGCCGCCGGCCAGGACGATGGGGATGTACGCCACGTGGATGTTGACGTTGCCACCGGGCGGCTCGCCGAGTTTCGGCTCGGTGTAGCGCTCGGCGGCGCTCCCCACGCCAATGGTGAACTGGGGCGGCGACGCGGTGAGCTGGTGCGCGGGCACGTCGCTGGCCTGCGTGACGGCCGGCGAGCCGAGGAACGCGCTTACCTTGCGGCGGCTTTCGCTGAACACGAACGCCTTCGCGTCGGGGCGCCACGCGATGTACTGCCCGCCAAGCGAGGCCGGCCAGGCGAGGTGCAGGTCGGGGGTGAATGAGGCGACGATTTCCATGGGCCGAATGGCATCGACCTCGAGCAGCATCACGACGGCCGGCAAGTCGAGCGGCGTGAACACCGTCTGCTTCACGGTGAACGTTTCGTATGCGTAGGTGATGGTGACGCCCTCGGGGCGCACCAGCACCGAGCGGGCCACATCGCGACCCGCGATGGGCTGCGTGTACTTGGGCACGCGGAAGCTCAGCCGGAAATCGTGCATCCACTTGTACGGCCAGCTCCAGACTTCGAAGGCGCCGTCCTCGGTGCCCATGGCGATGGCTCGGCGCCCGACGGCGCTGACGAACTGGCCGGCGCGGGCGTCGCCGCTCAGCGCGACGGGGGAGCGCCCGAGGTCGAACGGGGCGATGGTCTGGGCGGACGCGGCGGCGGGAAGCGCGGCGGCGAGGGCAATGACAGCGAGGGTGTGGCGCATGGTGGCGAAAATCTGTGCCACTTCATGCTTGGCGCGCTACTCAGCCGGCGTGGCTTGCGGCACGAGATTCGTTCTTTTCAACGCGGAGACCGGAGGAGCGCGGAGGGCCACAGAGGACGGCCACTGCTTTGAAGTGGGTGGCGGACGGTACTGGTCGCCGAGCCCCTTCAAGTGCTGTTGCAGTACTCCGCGGCCCTCCGCGCTCCTCCGGTCTCCGTGTTGAAAGAACCCGAGCCTTGGGCTGAGATCTGTGTTTTGATAAACACGGAGGACAATGAGGAACAGGAGGGCCACGGAGTACTACAACAATTCAAAGGGGTGTGGCAG
>CANNKR010000307.1 GCA_947504615.1 Gemmatimonadota bacterium
CCCCGGCTGGCCGCGGAACTCCCCGATGCGGCGCACCTGCTGTGCGCGTGGTGCGGGGACCGGGGGATGCAGGAGGCGGCGGCTAGGGGGCTATGTGCTTGAGGGCAAAGACAAAGACAAATACAAAAGAAGCTTTACGCTTTATGCTCTACGTAGTACGCCGTCCGATTGGCGGGGCGCAACGCAAATCCGACGGCGAAATTCGTACAACGTAAAACGTACAGCGTAAAGCCCATAGCTTCTCTTGCAGTTTCCCAGCCCCCTAAGGCTTTACCGCCCCCCCCACTTCCCCGGGCAGCTGCGCGATCAACCGATCCGAGGGCACGCTGTACACGATGCGTCCCGCCGCCTCGGTGGGCCCGCCGTACACCACGCCCACCACCAGCCCGCGCTGGTTGAACACCGGCGAGCCGCTGGAGCCGTGCGCGACGAACGCGTCGACCTGCAGAATGTCGGGCACCGACTTGCTCACGATGCCCACGGTGAGCGTGGCGCGCGCGGTCAGCGTGTCGATGCTCCCGCCCATGCCGGCGGTCTCGTTCCCCAGCGGATAGCCGACGATGGCAATGGGCGCACCGGCGCGTACGCTGCCGCTCGCGCTGATGCCCGTCACGGTGGGGTAGGCGCCCGGCGCCTCGATCTTGATGAATGCCAGGTCATCACTGGTCGAGACTTTCAGCAGCCGCGCCGGCAGCCACTTCCCGGTGCCGTGGAACTGCACCGCAAGCTTCGACACTCCGCCGGCCGGATCTTCCACCACGTGCCGATTGGTGACGATGATGCCGTCACGCGTGACGCCAAAGCCCGAGCCGCCCTCTATCATGTCGCCGTGCTGCACCACGATGAAGGCGATCGCGCGCGTATTCTCCTCGCCGATCTTCTCGTAATCCACCTTGGACACGGCCCCCGCCGCATTCTGCCGCTGGCTGAGTTCGGCAATGCGTCCGGTGATGGCCTGCGTGTTGCCGCTCGTGCGCAACGCCCGCACCAGTGAATCGCGCTCGGCGCGAATGCGGCCCACTTCGTCCGTCAGGCCACGGGCGCCCGCGCTTCCGCGCAGCGCGGCGATGGCCGAGTTCTGGTCCTGCAGCTGTAGCATCAACGCGTCGATGATGGCGCGGTCGGCTGCGGCATTCTGGCGGCTCATCCAGGCCAGCCCGAGCACCACCACCATGACGCCGACGCCGAAGGCGTAGAGGACGCGCCGCATCTTGCCGGTCTGCGCCTCCACCGCCTCGGCGATCCGCGCGGTGGTGTCGCGCTTGGGCTTCGCGTCGGATCGAGGTGCCGGTGATGGTGCTGGTGATGGTGCCGGTGATGGTGCCGGTGATGGTGCTGCTGCTGGCGCAGCGACTGCGTCGGCGGTCGTGGCGGCAATCACGGCGTCGGCGAGCACGTGAAACGAAAACGAAGCGCCCGCCGCGCCGCCCAGCCCGATCATGTCGCCGTCAAACAAAGCGCGCTCACCAACGAGCGGCTGGCCGTTGACCGTGGTGCCGTTGCTGCTTCCCACGTCGCGCAGCGTCGCCGTGTTGCCGACGACGCGCAGTTCGGCGTGACGCCCCGACACATCGAGATCCTTCTCGGTGTCGAGGCGCAGGTCGTTCAGCGGATGACGCCCGATGGCGATGACCGACTTGTCGAAGGTCTCGCGGGCGCCGGCCCGCGCGCCGCTCGTGATGCGGAGCTCGATGCGCATCGCGGACTCAGCGGCGCAGCAGGTACAGCCAGGCGAGCCACGCACCGACGGCTATGGCGAGGCCGCCGAAGATCATGCGCAACTCCGCCACCGTCACGCGCGGACTGCCAACCGACGGCACGGCGGGGGCAATAGGCGTCGTGTCCCGGCGCGCGAATGTCCCCGAGGAGTAGCCGCGCTCCTCGGGCACTTCCAGTTCCGCCGTGGGCACCGTCGACTGCTCGAGCGCGTCCAGCGCCTCCATGGACTTGCGCACCGAGGCGGCCTCCACCGGCATCGTGGGGCGATTCTCCGCCGGCGACACGTACGGCCGATGACCGACGGTATCGGCGGCATCGGCGGCGCGCAGCCCTTCACCCTCGAAGCGCGCGGTGATCACCGTGATGTTGTCCGGGCCGCCGTTTTCGTTGGCGAGGTCGATCAGGTTCTTGCACGTGGCCATCAGGTCGGGCGACTCGCCGACGATGCGCGAAATGTCGTCGATGCGCATCTGTCCCGACATGCCGTCGCTGCAGAGCACCAGCGTGTCGCCGCGGCGCAGCGGCTGCATGGTGACGTCCACCTTCACGGTCAGCTCGGGACCGAGCGCCTGCAGGATGATGTTGCGGCGTTCGCTCACCTCGGCTTCCTCGGGAGTCAGCTCCCCCGCGTCGATGAGGCGCTGCACCAGCGACTGGTCCTTGGTGATCTGCGTGGCCACGCCGTTGCGCACCAGGTAGCCGCGACTGTCGCCCACCTGGCAGAGGTAGAGCGCGTCGCCCAGCACGCCGGCGATGGTCGTGGTGGTCCCCATGCCGCGGAACTCGGGATGCTCGAGCGCGTATTTGTGGATGCTTGTGTTGGCCGCTTCCACGGCGCGACGCAGGGCCATCGAGAACGCGTCGGCGTCGGTGACGGCAGACGGGCGCCACTTCGCGTCGAGCTCGGCGAGCACCACCTGCGTGGCCATCTCGCTGGCAATCTCGCCGGCGGCCGCGCCGCCCATGCCGTCGGCCACCATGAAGAGGGAGCCCAGAGCGCCGGGGCGATGCGTACGCACCTCGGGCTGCAACGTGGCGTTCATCGTCGTGAGATCGGCGACGACAAAGCAGTCTTCGTTGTGCTCGCGCGTGCGGCCGACGTCCGTGCGTCCGAAGACGTGGACGAGGATGTCGCCGCGTGTGTCCTGCGAGGGGGCGGTCACTTGCACAAAGTGTCGAAGAGGTCGGAGATCATCTTCGCGGTATTTCCCGTGACGAGGGGGCGCGCCTTGGTCCACATGCTGCAGCCATCCTCGGAATTGTTCTTCTTGAAGTACGCCGCACCAAGGATGTAGTACGCATTGCCCTTTGCATTGCCCGACAGCTTGTCCACCACCGGTTCAAGTTCACCGATGGCCCGTTGCGCGGACCCTTCGGTCAGTTCGTCCGCCTTCGGCATCCACAACGCCACGAGCGATGCAGGATCTGCGCCCGAACCCC
>CANNKR010000308.1 GCA_947504615.1 Gemmatimonadota bacterium
CCTCGCGGTCTTTGCCGGCGCCGACCAGCGGCGCGAGTCATTGGCGGTACTGCGCGCGCTCGCGCTGCTGGCGCCGCGTCTTCCGGGATTGCGCGCCACTTTCTTTTCGCCGCCGGCTGAACTCGACGGCTCCCGGCTCCAGGCGGCCGCACTCGGCGTGGCGGATCGCATCGAGTGGCGCGCCAGCGGTGCGCCGCGTGCCGATGTCCTGGACGTGGCCGACCTCGCGTGGGTGGTTGCGAGGGCCGATGACGCCGTCTTTGCCATGCTCGACGCGCTCTCGCGCGGCGTCCCCGTCGTGGCGGAACGGTCGCCCGTGACCGCGCGCTTCCTCGACGACGGTGCCAGCGGGGTGCTGCGGCATCGCGCCGATGAAGCCGAGTGGGCGTCCGTGGTGTCGGCCGCGCTGTCGCACGGAGAGCGGCTCGAACAGATGCGTCGTGAAGCCAGGCGCGCGTCCGCGCGCTGGCCGCTCGACGGCGGGGCCGATGGCTGGGTGCAGGTGACCGAGGCGGCGCGCGACCGTGCGCGGTGGGCCGTCTGATGCGCCATCTCTTCCTGACGCAGGACTACACGCCCGATCTCGGGGGGATGGCCCGGCGGCACGTGGAACTCTGCCGGCGCTTTCCGTCGGATACGCTGGTGTCCACGGTGCAGGCGCCCGGCATGGAGCAGCTCGATGCGTCGGAGCCCGTGCCGGTGCACCGCCAGCCCTTCACGTTCCGCGCGGCCGGTCGCTTCACGAACCAGCTGCGCTGGGCGCGGTGGCTGCGCCTGACGGCGGGGGCCTTCGACGTGGTGCACTGCGGCAATATCCGGCCCTGCGGGTATGCCGCGTGGTGGTCGTGGAAACGCGCCGGCGTGCCGTATCTCGTGTACGTCAACGGCGGCGACCTGCTGCGCGAACGCAAGAAGGCCGCGCAGGGCATCAAGCGGGTGACGGCGAGGCACATTCTTGGTGATGCCGTCGGCATCATCGCCAACTCGACGTGGACCGGGGAGCTGGCGCGCGAGGTCATGCGCGAGGTCGGCGTGCGTGCGCTGCCCCCAGTGGCTGATTTTCCACTTGGCACGGATCCCGCGCAGTTTGCGCCCGGCCGCGCGTCCGACGCCGCACGCACCAGGCTTGGCATCGGCGATGCGCCGTACCTGCTGACCGTCGCCAGGCTCGTGTCGCACAAGGGGCAGGACGTCACCTTGCATGCATTCGCAGCCATCGCGCAGGAGTTTCCCGCGCTGCGCTACGTGATCGTGGGTGAGGGCCCCGATGAGCAGCGCCTGCGCGACCTCGCACGGTCGCTGGGCGTGGACGGGCGCGTGGTCTTCACCGGCCCCCTTCGCGACGACCTGCTGCCGGCCGTGTACGCCGGGGCCAGCGTGTATGTGGGCCTGTCGCGCCTGCTGCCACCCATCAACGTGGAAGGGTTCGGCATCTCGTTCGTGGAGGCGGCGGCCAGTGGCGTGCCGTCGGTGGCCGGCGACTCGGGTGGCGTGCGGTCGGCGGTGCTCGATGGCGAGGCGGGGCTGGTGGTGCCGCCCGAAGATGCCGGGGCTGCGGCCGCGGCGCTGGGCCGGCTGCTGCGCGACGAGGCGCTGCGCGCCACGATGGGTGCCGCGGCGCGGCGTGCGGCGCTGGAACGATTCAACTGGGACCGTGTGGTGCGTGATACCATCGATTTTGCGGCGCAGTGCGTTGATCGTACGAGGACTCTGACGTGAAACCGACAGTACAGCACTGGCTCGAATACCTGTTCCTGCGCGCGGTCGTCGCGGTGATCAGCCCCTTGGGCATCCTGCGCGGCAGCCGCATTGGCGCGCGCATCGGGGCACTGGGGTACCGGCCGTTCGGCATCCGTCGCGGGGTCGTGACGCGCCATCTCGCGGCCTGCTTTCCGGAACTCGATGACGCCGCGCGCGACGCGCTGGCTCTCCAGACGTACGAGCATCTCGGGCGCGTGGGCGTCGAGTCGGCATTGATGTCGCGGCTCTCGCCCGAGGCGCTGGCCGACCTCCTGGAGCGCGTGGACGGTACGGACGTCCTCGAGCGGGCACGTGCGCGCGGCAAGGGCATCGTGGTGGTGGCCGGCCATCTGGGCAACTGGGAGTTGCTGGGCGCGTTCCTGGCGCACATCGGCGTGCCGGTGGCCGCCGTGGCCAAACATCAGATCAATCCGCTGGTTGACGCGTTCGTGAACCGGACGCGCCGCCGGCTCGACATTGCCGTGGTGTTCGATGACGAAGCGGTCCGGAAGCTGCCCCGCATGCTCAAGGACGGCTACGCCATCGGCCTCCTGGCCGACCAGGCCGGGTTGGGTGCGGCGACGCACGCCCCGTTCTTCGGCCGCCCCGCACGCACTCCGCGCGGCCCGGCGGTCTTCTCGCTGCGCTTTGGCGCCTTCCTGATGTATGCGGTGGCCGCGCGGCAGCCGAATGGCAAGTTCATTCTGCACCTCGAGGAAGTTCCGGTGGTGAACACTGGTCACCTCGAGGCCGACGTTGAGGCCACCGTGGTTCGCTTTACGGCGGTGATCGAGAAGTGGGTGCGCCGCTACCCGGGGCAGTACCTGTGGGCGCATCGCCGATGGAAACGCCAGCCTGCGGACACGCCACCTGAACTGCGCGAGCCATGACCGCGCATCGAGACCCATCGTGACGTATGACGTCGAGGCGCTGCGCGCCCGGGAGTTCCCGTGGGCGGCGCGCGGTGAGCGCATCTACCTGGACCACGCGGCCACGGGCCCGCTGCCGCAGCGTGCGCGCGATGCACAAGCCGAAGCGAACGCGCTGCGCGCGGAGGTGTGGCGCGTCGGCTTCGAGTACTTCTGGGATGGCGTGGTGCAGGGGCGCGCCCTCTCCGCGCAGCTGCTCGGCGCGGCCCCCGAGGAGATGGTCATCACGACCAATACCTCGATGGGGGTCAACCTCGCCGCCCGCGCCCTGCCGTTCAAGGCGGGCGACGTCGTGGTGTCGTCGGCCGGCGAATTTCCGGCCAACATCTACCCGTGGATGGGGCTCGAGAAGGCAAAGGGTGTCTTCCTCGAACTCGTCCCGATGAAGCATCGCCTGCCGGACGAGGACGCACTCATCGCCGCGCTCGACCGGCCGAACGTGCGCGCGTTGACGGTGAGCTGGGTCTCCTTCGCCACCGGCGCCAAAC
>CANNKR010000309.1 GCA_947504615.1 Gemmatimonadota bacterium
CCGGAGCGCAATCAGCACGTCCACCCAGCTCATCTTCTCGATGCGCGCGATGTGCGCGATCTCCACGGCGGTCAGCGCCTTGATGTGCACGTGCGGAAAGTTCGCCTTCAGGGCGCGGAACATCTCCTCGTAGTAGGCCAGCCCGGCCTGCATGTCGAGGCCGCCCACGATGTGAAACTCCCGCGTCAGCCCATCAGCGGCGTGCGCCGCCTCGGCCAGCACCTGGTCGAGCGTGTAGCGATAGGCGCCGTCCTCCTTGGGCAGGCGCGCGTAGCCGCAGAACACGCACGTCTTGCGCAGGACGCAGATGTTCGTCGGGTTGATGTGCTGGTTCGACGCGAAGGTCACGACGTCGCCGTTCTTGGCGCGATTCACCGCGTCGGCAAGGACGCCCAGCCCCGTGAGGTCCCCCGTGCCGTAGAGCGCGAGCCCGTCGGCAACGGTCAGGCGCTGGCCGGCGGCCACCTGTTCGCCAATGCGGCGCAGGACAGGGTCGTGAATCCGGTCGAACGCAACTTCGGGGGCCCCGGTCATCGGGCTAGCCCCGGAACCGGGTGATCGCGATCGAGGTGTTGTGCCCGCCGAACCCCGACGAGTTGTTGAGCGCGGCGTTGATCGTGCGCTTCACCGGCGTGTTGGCCGTGCAGTCGAGGTCGCACTCGGGGTCGGGCGACTGCAGGTTGATCGTCGGCGGCACGATGCCGTGCGTAATCGCCAGCGTCGTGAAAATGGTTTCCACCGCACCGGCCGCACCCAGCATGTGCCCAGTCGAGGACTTCGTCGAACTGACGTTGGCCCCGGCCGCGTGCGCGCCGAGCACCGCTCGAATGGCACGAATCTCGTTGGGATCGTTCAACGGCGTCGAAGTGCCGTGCGCGTTCACGTACTGCACCTCGGCCGGTGTCAGTCCGCCGTCCTCGAGGGCGCGGCGCATGGCGCGCTGGAGTCCCTCGTGGTTTTCGGGCTGTCCCGTGAGATGATACGCGTCGCCGGTCATGCCGAACCCGGCTATCTCGCCGTAAATGCGGGCGCCACGCGCCTTCGCGTGCTCCAGTTCCTCGAGAATCACCACGCCGCCGCCTTCACCCATCACGAAGCCGTCGCGGGTGACGTCGAACGGCCGCGACGCCCGTGCCGGATCATCGTTGCGCGTGGAGAGCGCCTGCATGTTGGCGAAGCCGCTGATCGACATTGCGGTGACCGCCGCTTCGCTTCCGCCGGCAATCATCACGTCGGCGTCACCATACTGGATGGTGCGGAACGACATGCCGATGGCGTGCCCCGACGACGCGCAGGCAGACACCGTGCAGAAATTCGGCCCCTTGGCACCGAAACGCATGGAGACCACGCCCGACGCGATGTCGCTGATGAACATCGGGATGAAGAACGGGGAAATGCGCCCCGCGCCCTCCGTCTCGAGCACGTGATGCTGGGCCTCGAACGTATTGATGCCGCCAATGCCGCTGCCGATCACCACGCCGCAGCGCTCGGGCACGAATCCCTTGCCGTCGGCGAGCCCCGCGTCGTGCATCGCCTGCACGGCCGCGGCCATGGCGTACTGCGTGTAGAGATCGGACCGCTTGATCTCCTTGCGGTCCATGTACAGCGCCGGATCGAACCCCTTCAGCTCGCAGGCAAACTTCACCTTCAGGTCGGATGCGTCAAAATGCGTGATCAGCGCGCCTCCCGACTTGCCATCAAGCAGCGCCTGCCACGACGACCCCACGTCGTTCCCGACGGGGGTCACGCATCCTAATCCTGTGATGACGACCCGACGCTTCATCGACTCAACCGATCTTCTGGTTCAGGTAGGCAATCGCATCGCCCACCGTGCGCAGCTTTTCGGCGTCTTCGTCCGGAATGTCGATGTTGAACTCCTTCTCGAATTCCATCACCAGTTCGACGATGTCGAGGCTGTCGGCCCCGAGGTCTTCGATGAAGCTCGCTTCGGGGGTCAGCTTCTCGCGCTCGACGCCCAGTTCCTTCTCGATGATGTCCTTCACCTTGTCGCCATGGTCGGCCATATACCGCGATCCTCTCAAACGTTGGAGTGGAGGGAAACCCTAATATAGTAGGTGCAACGTTCCGCTACATCACCATCCCGCCATCAACCACCAGAACCTGCCCGGTGATGTAGGCGGCCAAATCCGACGCCAGGAAGGCTACGGCGCCGGCAATGTCCTTGGGCTCACCGAGGCGCGCCAGCGGGATCTGGCTCGACAGCGCCGCCCGGGCCTCGTCCCCCAGCTTGGCGGTCATGTCGGTCTGGATGTACCCCGGGGCGATGGCGTTCACCAGGATATTGCGGGACGACAGCTCCTTGGCCGCCGCCTTGGTGAACCCGATCAGCCCGGCCTTGGAGGCGGCGTAGTTCGCCTGCCCCTTGTTCCCGACCAGCCCAACCACGCTCGTGATATTGATGATCCGCCCCCAGCGGCGCTTCATCATCCCCCGCTGTGCCGCCCGGGTGGCCACGAAGGCGGAGCGGAGGTTGGTCGCCATGACGGCGTCCCAGTCCTCGTCCTTCATCCGGGCCATCAGGTTGTCCTTCGTAATGCCGGCATTGTTGACCAGGATGTCCAGGCTCCCAAAGGCTTCTTCGACGCTCTGGACCAGCTGCGTGACAGAGGCCGGATCGCCCACATCGCAGGCGAATCCGCGGGCCTCGCCGATCTCCTCGGCCACCTTCTCGGCCACCGCGAGATCACGGCCCACAACGGCCACCTTGGCACCGCAGGCCACGAGCGTCTCGGCGATCGCGCGACCGATGCCGCGCGTGGAACCTGTGACCAGGGCGATTTTGCCTGCGAGTGAGATCATGGAGAGGTCGGAGTCAGGAGACGTTGGACACGAGACGATGGAAATCCGCGACGGGCAACGAGGCATACCGCCTGCTGCGCACCACTTCGTTTGCAGTTACAACCCAGCCAGCAACCCCTCCACCTCGGCCACGGTCCCGCACGTCACGGCCCGGTGCTCAGGCGCCAGCCGCTTCAGCAGCCCCGTCAGCACATTGCCCGGCCCCATCTCCACGAAGGTGGCCCCAGGGTGCGCCGCGGCCATGTTCCGAATGACCTCCACCCACCGCACCGGTGAGGTCAGCTGTCGGAGCAGCAGGTCGCGAGCGGAGGCCGCATCGGTCACC
>CANNKR010000310.1 GCA_947504615.1 Gemmatimonadota bacterium
AGGGCGGCTACACTCCGCCACTCGGCACGCGCGTCACATCGCTGACGAGCGTCTGGGTGATCGGCGACACCGACCCGCTGCAGTGGGACGTGCGGCGGTACACGCCCGGCATGCCGCAAGAGCTGAAGGATCCCGACGGTGACGGGATCTACGAGGTGACGCTGCCCTTCGTGCCCGCATATCTCCGACCGCTCGCGGCCGACGGACGCGCGCAGTGGGCGCGACGGTCCGACCTCGCCGCCTATCCCGCGCTCACGTCGCCGCAGCCGCTGCTCGACGCCCTGTATCGGATGTCGCTGGAGGAACTGCGCGAACTGGTGCGCCCCGACGGCGCGCTCGCCGCGGGGGCCAAGTGGCCGGGCGTCTGGACGCGCGACGTGGCGCTCAGCACCGTGCTCGCGCTCGCATTCGTCGCCCCCGACGCGGCCCGCACAAGCCTGATGATGAAGGTGGACTCTGCCGGACGCATCATTCAGGACACCGGCACGGGCGGCTCGTGGCCCATCTCCACCGACCGGATGACCTGGGCGCTGGCCGCGTGGGAGGTGTACGCGATGACGGGCGATCGCGGGTGGTTGCGGCAGGCGTACACCATCATCAGGCGATCGGCAGAGGCGGACCGGCACGCCGCGTTCGATCCCTCTACCGGCCTGATGCGCGGCGAGTCGTCATTCCTCGATTGGCGTGAGCAGAGTTACCCGGTCTGGATGCAGCCCGCCGACATCTATCAGTCGCAGGCGTTAGGGACCAATGCGGTGCACCACGGCGCGTACCGCGTGCTGGCCGCGATGGCGCGCGACCTTGGCGAGCGGTCGGCCGCATGGGATGCGCGCGCCGATTCCATTCGCGCCGGGATGTCGCGCGAGCTGTGGCAGGACGCGCTCGGCTGGCATGCGCAGTTCCGCTATGGGCGCGCGTCGATGGTGCGTTCGCCCAGCGCGGAGGCGCTCGGCGAGGCGCTGTCGATGGTGTATGGCGCCACGTTGCCGCCACAGCGCGCACGCGTGATGCGCGAGGCGCCGCAGGTGCCGTTCGGCACACCGACGTTCTGGCCGTACATCGCCAACGTGCCGTTCTACCACAACGCCACCATCTGGCCGTTCGTCTCGGCGTACTGGACGTGGGCGGCGGCGGACGCGGGGGAGACCGCCGCGGTGGAGCACGGCCTGGCGTCGCTGGCGCGTGGCGCCGCGCTCTTCCTGACGAACAAGGAGAACATGGTGGCCACCACCGGCCACTTCGAGGGAACGGCGCTCAACTCGGATCGCCAGCTGTGGAGCGTGGCGGGGACGCTGGCGATGACGTATCGCGTGCTGTTCGGCATGCGCGCCGAGGAAGGACGGCTGTCCTTCCGCCCCATGGTGCCGCCGACGTATGCCGGGGAGCGAGTGCTCCGGAACCTGCGCTACCGCGGTGCCGTGCTGACGGTGACGGTGCGCGGAGCGGGGAGCGGCGTGAAGCGCGCGGTGCTCGATGGGCGCGTGGTTGCCCGCGCCGAGGTGCCGGCCACGATGACCGGTGCGCACACGTTGGAGCTCGACCTCGACGGGCGGTGGCCGGCGTCGAAGATCAACATCGTCGCCGAGCGCGTGGCCCCCGCGACGCCCACGCCCACGGTGCGCGTGCCGGGGGTGGGTGAGATGATGTCATGGCCGGCGGTGGCGGGTGCGGCGCGGTACGTCGTGTATCGCCACGCCCGTGCGGTGGACACGGTACGCACGACGTCACATCGCGTGACGGGGGGGCGCGTGCTGAATGAGTGGCAGGTGGCGGCGCTCGACAGTGCCGGCGTGCCGTCGTTCCTCAGCGAGCCCGTGCGCGTGTTCGCGCCGGGCGCGGAGCAGGTGGTGCGCGTGGTGGGGGCGACCGGTCCGGTGCGCCTGGAGCGCGCCTCGCCGGACTCGGTGCGACTCGAGGTGACGGTGCCGAGCGCCGGGCGTTACGCGATCGACGCGCGCTACGCCAACGGCAGTGGCCCGATCAACACCGAGGACAAGGTCGCGGTGCGGACGCTGCGCGTGGACGGCCGCGAGGCCGGCGTGCTGGTGATGCCGCAGCGCGGTTCGGGACGGTGGGACGACTGGGGATACAGCAACCCGGTGGTCGTGCCGCTTCGGGCGGGGCGACATGTGCTGGTGCTCGCGTGGACGCCGCTGGACGAGAACATGAACCGGCACGTGAGTACGGCGCTGCTCGACCACGTGCGCATCACGGCCGTGCCGTAGCGAAACCGCGGGACACAGGGCAGCGCCTCGCAAGGGTCAGTCCCTGGCCTTCTTCGGATACGGCGGCGGCGCCGGCACCGCGCGCGGATCCTCGGCGATCTTCTTCTTCAGGTAGGCGATGGCCGCGTCGAGCTGCGCATCCTGTCCGTTGAAGGTCGCGTGCGGCAGGTTCTCCACCACGATGTCGGGCTTCACCCCCTCCTGCTCGATGAGCCATTGCCCCTCGGGGCCGTACACGCCCATCATCGGGGCGCGCGCCACACCGCCGTCCGAGAGCGTGTTGGTGCCGCTCAGCCAGATCTCGCCCCCCCACGTGCGCGCACCGATCACCACCCCAAGCCCGAGCCGGCGGAACCCGTCAGCCACCGCCTCGCCGTCACTTGCGGTCTCCTGGTCAACGAGCATCACCATGTGCCCGCGGAACGCGCCCTGCATGTTCCAGTACGGTGCGCCCACGCGGTTCTGCCAGTACATCCACGCCTTGCGCGACAGCATCTCGAGGACCCACGAGTCGATGTTGCCGCCGCGGTTCTGCCGCATGTCGAGAATGAGCCCCTGCTTGTTGAAGACCGGCGTGAACTGGCGGTAGAACTGGTCAATGTCGCCGTTCCCCATGGCGCGCAAGTGCACGTAGCCCACCGCGCCGCCGCTCTTCTCCTCGGCCGCGAGACGGCGCGTGTATTCCCAGTCCGAGTAGCGCAGGGTGGACTCGTTGCCGATGGGCTCCACGATGATATCGCGCGCCGTGGTGCCGGCGCCGATCGTCAGCAGCACCTGCTTGCCACCCTGCGCGCGCAGCAGTTCGCCGATGTCCTGCGCGGTGAGCACCTTGGTGCCATTCACCGCGGTGATCACGTCGCCAATCTTTAGGTTCAGGTCGGGGTCAGCGAGCGGCGCGCGCTCCGCCGGGTAC
>CANNKR010000311.1 GCA_947504615.1 Gemmatimonadota bacterium
CGGCATCTCCGAGGCCCTGATCACGACGGCGTTCGGCCTGCTCGTGGCCATCCCGGCGGTGTGGCTGTTCAACTACTTCCAGACCAAGATCGACAACATCACGGCCGAGATGACGTATTCGTCGAAGGAAATGATCGACTACCTCATCAAGGGCGTGTCGGGTGAGTTTGGCCGTTCGCGCTTCACCCGCGAGTTCAACACCGCTGCACAGAATGCCGGCAAGTCCCCCGTCTGACCTGACCATCCACTAGAGGGAGGACGGTTATGTCGATGAAAATTACGGGGGGCGGCGACGTCAAGGCTGAGCCCAATGTGACGCCGATGATTGACGTGATGCTCGTGCTCCTCATCATCTTCATGCTCGTCGTGCCGGCCATCAACGCGGGCTTCAATGCGATCCCGCCGAAGGGCCAGAACCTCAAGCCGCATCCGGAAGAGGACGCGGATCAGGTGCTCGGCATCGACTCTGAAGGCAAGTACTATCTCAACAAGAAGCCGATCCGGAACGAAGATCTTGAGACGCTGCTGCGCGCCATTTACGATCAGCGCACGGAAGACAAGATCATGTTCCTCAAGGCGCATAACCTGCTCAAGTACGAGAAGGTGATCGACGCGCTCGACATTGCCGCCAAGGCGGGCGTGCGCGTGACGGGCATGATCACCGATCAGGTGCCAGGAACCCGCTCGCTCGTCGAGACGGACAACCTGTCGCCGATGGGCCTCAAGGGAGGAAACTGACCATGTCCATGTCCACTGGCAGCAGCCAGGGCCTGAATGGTGAGCCCAACCTGACGCCCATGATCGACGTGCTCCTGGTGCTGCTCGTCATCTTCATGCTCATCATCCCGATGAGCCGGAAGGCGCTCGACGTGCAGTTGCCGGATCCGACACCGCAGGACAAGGACATGAAGCCGAATCCGGACCAGATCGTGCTCGAGGTCCTGCCGGAGGGGGTCTTCGCCATCAACAAGGAACCGCACACGCGGGACGATCTCTTCAAGCGACTCAAGGAGATCTACAGTCCCCGCCCCGAGAAGATCATCTTCATCAAGGGCGACCCGCAGGTGATTTACAAGGATGTCATCTTCGCGATGGACGCAGCGCGCGGTGCTGGGGTCAAGGTGATCGGCGTCCCGCCGAAGGCCACCGCCGCCCCGTAAGGCACGTTGCACCGTTGGAAGGGTATCAGGCGGCGGGCGAACCCAACCGGGGTCGCCCGCCGTACTGCGTCCGGGGGGCGGGTGCCGCGAAGCAGGGCGAGCACCGCTGCCCTCCTCGGCTCGTTATAGCTTGTACGAGGTCTACCGCCCGTTGCCGTCGCCCGCTGTCTCCCGTTTGTCACCAGCCCCTCGCCCTTGCCGAACCCCGTCTTGCAGAAACGCCCACCGTTGCGCCCTCCGGTCGGTCTTCCCCTTCGGGAGGAAGACCGCTGGAAAGGGGTCGTGGCGTCCGTGCTGTTGCACGTGCTCATCCTGATGCTCGTGGCCGGCCCTTGGGTCGTTCGTGAGGCGTTGGTGCTGGAACAGCAGGGTGCGGGTGGGCCGGGCCCGGCCGGTGGCGGTGGGGGGGGCAGGCGAGGAACCGGTGGACTGATTCAGGAGCGCGTCCGTTTTGTTCAGGTGATCCCACCGCAGGCACCCATAGCCAAGGTGGAGACGCCGGTCGTCAAGCCGCCGGTCATTCCGCCACCACCGCAGCCGGTGCCGCAGCCTGTGCCTCCTGCGGCACAGCAGACGGCGCCGGTGGTGGACGCCAGCATGGTCACCGGCGTGGGGGGAGGAAGCGGAAACGACGGTACGTCCGGTTCCGGTCCTGGATCGGGCGGGGGCGTCGGGTCTGGCGTCGGCACGGGGCGGGGGAGTGGAACCGGCCCCGGGACCGGCGGTGGAACCGGCAAGATCTATCCGCCGACGCCGACCAACCTGGTCATCCTGCCCATTCCAGTGCCGTCGAAGGTGCGTCCTTACAAACTGGTCGCCTTCTTCGACGTCGACGAGCGCGGCAACACCACGCTGATCTCGTTCAATCCGTCCAAGGACAGCGGCTACAACAAGAAGATCCGTGAGATGTTGCTGGAGTTCCGATTCCGTCCCGCGGTTCGCGCCGACGGCACGCCGGTGCGCGACACGACGTCGATCATTGCAGAGGCGCCGTAACGGAGAGGACGACAGAGGACGACAGAATACGACAGACGCGGCTCCGCCTTCAGCGGGGTCATTTTTGTATTTGGGCGGTGGGGTTTCAGCTGCGGTTCCCAACCATAAGAGTCATTTCGGGCAGCTACTGGCCCAACCCCATTCCGGCGCATAACTTAGGCGACTTCAAGCCGACTTTCGGCGCTTCGGCTCTTTCCCGTCACGAGGCACTGCATGAGCGACCGCACCACAGCCCCCGGCGCCAACGCGCCGGCGGAGTTCGTGAAGGCCCTCACGCTGACCGATGCCACCATGCTGGTGGCCGGTTCCATGATCGGTTCCGGCATCTTCATCGTCTCGGCCGATATCAGCCGCACGCTCGGATCGCCGGGCTGGCTGTTGCTCGCCTGGATCCTGACCGGCGTCATCACCATGCTCGGCGCGCTCGCCTACGGTGAACTGGCCGCCATGTACCCGCAGGCCGGCGGGATGTACACGTTCCTGCGTGAGTCGATGGGCCCGCTGATGGGCTTCCTGTACGGGTGGACGCTCTTCGTCGTGATCCAGACCGGCACGATTGCCGCGGTGGCCGTGGGTTTCGGCAAGTTCCTCGGCGTGCTGTTTCCGTCGGTGACGGCGGAACGCTGGATGTTGCAGAGCGACCTGCACCTTGGCGGCACGACGCTCGAACTGGGACTCTCCTCGCAGCGACTGGCGGCGCTCGTCTCGATCTGGGTCCTCACCTGGATCAACCTGCGCGGCGTGAAGGAAGGCAAGTGGGTGCAGACGGTGCTGACGTTCATCAAGACGGCGTCGCTGGCCGCGCTGGTGCTCCTGGCGCTGACGATTGGCCGCAACACCGACGCGATCGCCGCCAACTTCGGGGCGGGCAAGCTCTTTGCCGGCTCGCCGGACTTCGGCGCGATGTTCGTCGTCACCTTCGGCTCGGCCATGGTCGGGTCACTCTTCTCGGCCGACTCGTGGCACAGCGTGACGTTC
>CANNKR010000312.1 GCA_947504615.1 Gemmatimonadota bacterium
CACCTCAACGTCTACCCCATGCTTGGTGCCGGCGCAGGCACGATGTCGGTGACGTTATCGGACCGCAACGGCGGAGGCGCCCCTCCCGCCGGCGTCGACCCGACCTTCACCGAGATCGTATTGCACCCGAACTACTCTTCGACGGTCGTCGCCAACTACCTGCTGTTCGAGCCAGCCATCGGTGCGGACTGGCTGGTCCTCCGTTCCGTCGGCGACCGCATGGGACTCACCATTGGCGCGCGCCTCGGCAAGAGTTCCACTCCAAACCGCGCGGCGTGGAAGCTGGACGGTGCCAAGGTCGTGGGCGGCCCCGATGTTGGTCCCGACGGCATGTACGGACGCCTCACGTTCGGCATCGGCTGGCGGTAGGGTCGTTCCAGCGACTCACGGCCAACGCCCGGGCGCCAGCATCTGCAGCATGCGCTCGGGGTTCCTGACCTGCTCACGCGACATCCACAGCTCACCGTCAATCGCTGACGTGCCGTACAGGGCCGCGGCGCGCATGCGGGCGGCCGCGGCGTAGTGTTCCAGATCCGAACCGTCGAGCAGATCACCGGCGGTGGCGAAAAGCGGCGCAGCGGCCGAGCCGTGGCCGCGTGCGTGGGCGACGAGTGCCCGGCCAAGCGCCGCCTGGGCGTCCGCCCACGGAATGCGCTCGCGCTCCAGTCGCCTCACGTCGCGCGCGGCGTGCGCCAGCAGCGACGCCGCCTCGGTGTCCCCTGACGCGGCCAGCGCCACGGCGGTGCGCACGCGCAGAAAGAGGATTTCGACGTGCAGGCCCTGCGTGCGAGGCAGCATGGAACCGCTGTACATGGGCCAGTGGCTCCGCAGTCGCTCCCACGCGGCGCGTGGCGCCCCCCCGTACAGATCGATCTCGCATTGCGCGTACCAGTTCCAGTAGTGCTGCAACTGGAAGCCGTGCCGCGTCCATCCCTCAAGACTGCGGTCCTGCGCCTCGCGCGCACGCTCCACCTCGTCCGCCGCGAGGTGAACGAGGAACAGGGTGCGCGTGCGCACATACGTGGCGAGGTACAGGTCGCGTCGCGCCTCGGCCTCGGCGAGCAGCGGCAGCGCGCGCGCCGCGAGCGCGCGCCACTGCCCCAGGTTGATGAGCGAATGCAGGTGATACAACTGCGCGGTGGCAGTCTCCCATGCCACGCCGGTGCAATGCTCGCGGAACAGCGCTTCGCTGCGCTCCGCCGGCTCGATGGCTTCGGCATAGCGGCCGCTGAGCAAGGCGACCAGCGATTCCACGAGTGCGAACCACGCGTTGGTGTACGGATGTTCCACCTGTCGCACCAGTTCGTCGCACCGGACGTACAGGGTGTCGGTCGCGCGCTGCGACCGGCTGCCCCCGGTGGACGACACCGCGAGTTCCATCACCAAAGCACGGGCCACGCGGAACGGCTCGCCTGATGCGAGCGCGTCGAGGAGGTTGATGACCTGGAAGTAGTTGGCGCGGATCGGGTCGACCATCGAGAGCCCCGCGCCCACCGACCAGGTGATATCCATGCGCCGCAGCAGACTCGGACTGATGTCCGACGCCGCACGCGGCGTAAAGCGCACCCCGCGCACGGCAAGTTGCGCGCGACGCATCACAAGTCGGAGCAGCGCACGCCGTGGACCGGGCGCAAACTTCAACCCGATCATCGCCAGTACGCGGGCTGATTCCGCAATGCCCTCGTCGATGAGGCCCGACATCAGGAAACACTCGGCCGTGCGACGGCGCAGTTCGAGCGTCTCGTCGACGCCGGCCCCTTCCGCAGCGGCAACAAAGGCACGCCCAGCCTCCTCACCACGCCCGCCATTCGTGAGTGCTTCACCCAGGCGCGTGTGCAGCACGCGCCGTTCGGCGTCGGTGAACTCGCCAAGCTCCAGCGCGAGCCGGTACAGCCGTGCCGCGCGGTCGAACGCCAGTTGCTCGGCCGCCGTAAACGCCGCCCGCGCGGCGTGGCGCGCCGCGACCACGCGTTCACCCGCCTGCTGGAAGTGTTCGGCCAGTGCCTCGGCATCGGCGTCACCTTTCGCTTCGAGGGCCAGCGCCACGCGTGTGTGAATGGCGGAGAGCTGGTCTCTCGGCAACAACGCCATGATCGTCTCGCGCAGGCGGTCGTGGTAGGACTCCACCAGCTCCGCACCACCGTGCCCCCTGGTGCGGATCCACCGGCCCCCGCGCAGTTCCTCGAGCGCATCCACCTGGTGCGCGTCAAGCCCCGCGGCCTGATTGGCGATACGCACGTCGAGCGGACGTCCAACGACGGCGATGACCTCCATCAAGCGACGCGTGTCGGGTGGGAGCTGGGCGAGCAGGAAGTCCACGACCGATTCGAGGCGCAGCGCCTGCGAGTTGGCACCCTGCATGGTGCGGCGGAAGTGCGCGAGTTGATCGACGATGAACGGATTGCCGCGTGACTCCGCGGCAACGACGTCGGCGAGGCCACCAATCTCATCGCCAGTCCCACCCAGCTGCGAGAGCGCGAGCTCGCGCGCCTCGCCGTACGAGAGTTCGTCCACCGGCACGTGCCAGCGGCGCAGTGCAGCGGGGACGTGGGCATCGAGTATCTGTAACAGGGGGCTGTCGGCGGCTTCATCGTCGCGATAGCAGGCAATGAGCAGCAGGCGCGGCGGGTCTGGGAGGCGAAGCACCTCGAGCAGCAGCAGCCCGGAGTCCAGGTCGCCCCACTGCAGGTCGTCCAGAAACAGCACCAGCGTGCGATCGCGACCGAGCTCGATCAGCAGATTGCGCAGCGCAGAGTAACCGCGGCGACGCAGTTCCTGCGCGTCCTGGAAGACCGTGACCTGCCGCTCGCCGCCCGTGCCGTCGAACTCGCGCAGGACGGGGAACATCCGCGTCAACGCACCAATGTCGCGAGGGATCAGTCCAGCCCGTTCGTCGGCCCCGAGGGTGCGGAGGTGACGGCTCAGTCCGTCGATGATGCTGTCCACCGCCTTGAACGGCACCGATTCGCGCTGGTAGCAGCGCGCCTTGAGCGTCAGGACATCGTCGCCCAGGGAGGCCAGAAAGTGCCGGCCGAGCGTGGTTTTGCCCATGCCCGACGGGCCCGTGAGATGCACCACGGCCGGCGCGGTGGTGCGGGCGTGATCGAGCGCCTGGCCGAGCGAGCGCAGTTGCG
>CANNKR010000313.1 GCA_947504615.1 Gemmatimonadota bacterium
AGTCGTGCAGGTTGGTCGTCAGCGACACGCCGCGCGCGCGATCGATATGGCGTTCCTCGAACAGCGCGTAGCCCAGCCCCTGGATGATGCCGCCGTGCAACTGGCTCTCGGCGAGCGCGGGGTTGATGATGCGTCCGGCGTCGTGCACGGCGACGATCCGCAGCACACGCACCACGCCGGTGTCGACGTCCACCTCGACCTCGGCGAACTGTGCGCCCACGGTGACGATGGCCACGCCCGGCGGGTTGGGGCCGCGGGAGCCGCGACCGGTGATCTGGACGTTGCCGAGTTTCTTGCAAATGTCCGCGAACGAGAGCGCACGATCGCGCGAGCGCGCGAGCGCCTCGGAGTTGGCGGTCGTCAGTTCCTCCACGGGGACTTCCATCATCTGCGATGCGGCTTCCAACAACTGCGCCCGGGCATCCTCGGCGGCCATGCGCACCGCGGGGCCGACGCTTGGCGTGGTCATGGAGCCCCACGAGTTGCCGGTGTAGGGCAGGCGTTCGGTGTCACCGATGATTGCGCGCACGGTCTCGAACTTCGCACCGAGCGCCTCGGCGGCGATCTGGGCGAGAATGGTGCGTGCGCCGGTGCCGAGGTCCTGCGTGCCGGCGAGCACGTCGACGGACGCGTCGGCGTTGATGCGCACCTGGGCATACGATGGCGGGCCGCCGCCAGTGGGCCACGTTTGCGCGGCCACACCAATGCCACGCCGGAGTCTTGGCGAGACAGTGGACGATGAACGGTGGGCGGTCGCGCCCACGGGCCAGTGGAAGCGCTTCATCCCTTCGACGTAGCACTCGTCGAGGCGGTTGCCGCTGAAGGGGCGGTCGGCGCGCTGGTCGCGGGTGGCAAGGTTCTTCTGGCGCAGGGCGACGGGGTCCAGCTGCAGCTCGCGCGCCAGTGCGTTCATGGCCCCTTCGAGTCCGAAGGCCCCTTCCACGTATCCGGGACCGCGGAACGCCTGCATGCCGCCGGCATTGATGTAGACCCAGGTCTCGCTGGTGCGCACGTTCGGACAGGCATACAGCTCATGGTAGATCTGTGCCGGACCGCCTTCCCAGCCGCTGATGCCCAGCGGGACGTGCGCGTCGAGGATGATCGCGGTGAGCGTGCCGTCGCGACGGGCGGCGATGGTCACCTTCTGCACGGAGGCCGGGCGGTTGCCGCTGTCGGTCTGTTCGGCCTCGCGGTCGTTGATGCAACGGACGGGAAGTCCGAGCTGCCGCGAGAAGAGCGCCGCGGCGAATGTGTGCGCGCCGGCGCCGTTCTTGGCGCCGAAGCCGCCGCCCATGTAGTCCTTGAGCACGCGCACGCGGGACTGCGGCACGCCGAGTGCCTTGGCGACGTCGGTGCGCACGCGGAAGATGCCCTGGGTCGATTCCCAGACGGTGAGATGATCGCCGTTCCACTCGCAGACGGCGCCGTGCGGTTCGAGCGCGGAGTGCAGGGCGACGGGCGTGCGATACTCGCGCGTGATGGTGACGTCGGCGTCGGCGAGGCCGCGTGCGATGTCGCCGCGCTCGACGATGTCCGGTTCCGAGGCGTTGCCCTCGGGGCGCACCTGGGGGGCGCCGGGCGCGATGGCGTCGTCGACGGTGACCGCGTGTGGGGCGACGTCGAACACGAGGGACTGCGCGATGACGCGCGCGGCGCGCGTGGCGTCGTCGAGCGCGTCGGCGCAGACGGCGGCGACTGTCTGGCCGGCGTAGCCGATCGCCGTGCGGAAGAGGCGGGTGCCGGCCGGCGCATCGCCCGGGCCCATGACGGCCCGCACTCCGGGAAGGGCGCGGGCGGCATTGAGATCGAAGGCCGTCAACGTCCCCTTGGCAATGGGCGACCGCACGATGACTGCGTGCAGCATGCCCGGGCGCGCAATGTCGGTGGTAAAACGGGCGCGGCCCGTCACCTTTTCAAAGGCGTCGACGCGCAGCGGGCTGGTGCCGACGATCGACAACGGCGTGTCGGCGGTCCAGGGCGCCGGCTCGAACGCCGGCATTTCGACGACGCGCGTTTCGGTGCGCCCTTCGACTTCGACGGTGGTCTGCACGAACCGCGCGCGGCGCTCGGTCACGTGGCGGCTCCCGGGGCCGAGGCAGCCATGGCACGAATGGCGGCGATGATCTTGGGGTAGGTGCCGCAGCGACAGAGGTTGCCGCTCATGGCGGCGCGGATCTGGTCGTCGGAGGGGTGCGGGTTCGCCTCGAGCAGCGCCGTGGCGGCCATCAACTGGCCGGGGGTGCAGAACCCGCACTGCGACGCATCGTGGGTGATGAACGCCTGCTGGAGCGGATGGAGCGTGTTGCCGTCAGCGAGGCCCTCGACCGTCTCGACGTGCGCCCCGTCACAGGCGGCCGTGAGGGTGAGGCAGGCGTAGACCAGGTCGCCGTCGAGGCGCACCGTGCAGGCCCCGCATTCGCCGCGGTCGCAGGCCAGCTTGGGGCCGGTCAGGGCGAGCTGGTCGCGGAGGGCGGAGAGGAGGGTGGGGTTTCTGCCCGCATCCACTTCGCGTGGCGTGCTGTTGACGGTCAATTTCATGGGGGAAGATATGCCTTCTGCTGCTTGGAAAAGCAAAGGAAGCTTTACGCTCTACGCTGTACGTTCTACGCCGTCCGAGGACGGCCCATCGTACGGCGTAAAACATACAGCGTACAGCCCACAGCTTCTTTTTGTAGTATCCCCAGGTTGAGCCCCCAGCGCGCCGCGCTTACCTTTCCCCCGTTGCCTGCCGTCACCCCTATGAGGATATGCGATGCCGTACGTCATCACCGAAGCCTGCATTGGCACCAAGGACAAGGCCTGCGTCGACGTGTGCCCCGTGGACTGCATCTACGAAGGGCCCGAGCAGCTCTACATCCATCCGGATGAGTGCATCGACTGCGGCGCGTGCGAACCGGAGTGTCCGGTGACGGCGATCTTCCCCGAGGAAGACGTGCCGGGCAACATGGTCACGTTCATCGCCAAGAACCGCGACGTGTTCAAGGGACCGAATCCGCCGGGCAAGCCGACGCGATAGAGACGGTAGACGGTAGACGGTAGACGGTAGACGGTAGACGGTAGACGGTAGACGGTAGACGGTAGACGGTAGACGGTAGACGGTAGACGGTAGACGGTAGAGCGCCCAACG
>CANNKR010000314.1 GCA_947504615.1 Gemmatimonadota bacterium
ACTTTCAGGGGTTGCCCGCGCGCATCTGCTGGCTGGGGCAGGGGGACCGCGCGAAGTTCGGCATGGCCATCAACGACCTGGTGGCGAATGGCGAGCTGAAGGCGCCGATCGTCATCGGCCGCGACCATCTCGACACGGGCTCCGTGGCGTCGCCGTTCCGCGAAACCGAGGGAATGAAGGATGGCTCCGATGCCGTCGCGGACTGGGCCATCCTGAACGCGCTGGTGAACGTGGCCAGTGGAGCGAGCTGGGTGTCGTTCCATCACGGCGGTGGCGTGGGCATCGGCAACTCGCTGCACGCGGGGCAGGTCATCGTCGCCGACGGCACCCCGGGGATGCGTCTGCGCCTCGAGCGCGTACTCACCAATGATCCGGGGATGGGCGTCGCGCGTCACGCCGACGCGGGCTACGGGATCGCCGTCGAGACGGCGAAGGCGAAGGGAATCCAATTGCCGATGATCGGGTGAGCCGCCATAGGCGGTTCGCCGCAAGAGTTGCCGGGCGATGATGAGCCCCCGATACAAGCCGTGGCATCTGCTTCCCTTCGCGTGGAAGTATGCCCGACTGCGCCTCACCCGCCGCCCCGTCCTCGTGCATTTCGAGGTCACGATGCGGTGCAACGCCTCGTGCAGTTTCTGCGACTACTGGAAGACGCCCGCCGAGGAGAAAGCGCGCGAGCTCACGTCGTTCGTCGACGCGGCCCGCGCCTTCGACCCGATGATGATCACCTTCACCGGCGGCGAGCCGACGCTGCGCCGCGACCTCGAGCAGATCATCGCGGAGGTCGCCCGTGCGACGCCGATCTGCTACCTGACGATGATCACGCACGGCGGCATGCTCTCCATTGAGCGTGCGCAGACGCTGTGGGACGCGGGTCTCGACCAGTTCAGCATTTCGCTTGACTACCTCGACGAACGGCACGACGCCGCGCGCCGGATACCCGGATTGGCCGCCAAGATCCTGCGCACGGTGGCCGTCATGCGCGACCGCGGCATGAACGTGCGCTTCAACACGGTCATCAAGGACGACAATCTCGACGACATCATGCCCATCGTGCACCGCGCCGAGGCTCTGGGGGCCGGCGTCAACCTGTCGGTGTATACCGATTTCAAGAACGGAAACGCCGACCGCCTGATTCGGGCCGACCAGTTCGCGCGGGTGCAGGCCCTCGTCGATGAACTGCTGGCCTTCAAGCGCCGGCGGCGCGGCGTCATCACGAACTCCGACTGGTACCTGCGGCAGTTGCCGCGCTACCTGCGCCGCGAAATGCGCGAGCCGTGCCGTTCAGGCGAGACGACCATTCACATCGATCCGACCGGTCAGGTGCGGCGCTGTCCCGATTTCCCGGCGGACAAGCACTGGCGCGCCTATGACGGCTACGCCCCGATCGACTGCAACGCCTGCTACTACGCCTGTCGCGGCGAGGCACAGGCCCCCCTCACGCTCTCGCGTTTTCAGGACTTGCTGGCGTAGCTTGTCATATGCGCCGTCTGTCATCTGCCATCCGCCATCGCCGATGAAGCAACTGTTCTCTAACGCCACCCAGGTGGTCACCTGCGCCGGCCCCGCCCGCGCCCGGCGCGGCACCGAGTGCCAGGCGCTCGAGATACTCTCGGGAGCCGCGGTACTCGTCGATGGCGCCCGCATCGTTGCGGTGGGTCCGAACGAGGCCCTGTGCGCGGCGCATCCTGATGCCCACGTCGTCGACTGCGGCGGACGCGTCCTCCTGCCCGGGCTCGTCGACTCGCATACGCACGGCATCTTTGGCAAGGCGCGCTTCGAGGAGCAGGAACTCCGCGCCGCGGGTGTCGGCTACATGGAGATCGCCCGTCGCGGCGGGGGAATCCACAGTTCCGTGCGCGACCTGCGCGCGCGGAGTGAAGACGACCTCTTTGCGCTGGCATTGCCGCGCCTCACACGCCTCGCAGCGCACGGGACCACCACCATCGAGGTGAAATCGGGCTACGGTCTCACGCTCGACGATGAACTGAAGTCGCTGCGTGTCATTCGCCGCCTCCAGCAGGTCCTCCCGTTGCGTCTCGTTCCGACCTTCCTCGGCGCACACGAGATCCCGCTCGAGTATCGTGCGGCGCCGCGCACACGCCAGGAATACATCGCCCTGCTCGTCGACGAGATGCTTCCGCGGGTGGCGGCCGAGGGATTGGCCACTTTCGCCGACATCTTCTGCGAGCCGGGGGTGTACACCCCCGATGAGTCGAGGCTCATCCTTGGCGCCGCCCGGCGACATGGGCTGAAGATCAAGCTGCATGCCGACGAACTGGAGACGTCTGGCGCAGCGGAGCTTGCCGTCGAGTTGGGCGCCACCAGCGCCGATCATCTGGCGGCCATCTCCGACGCCGGCATTCGGGCCCTTGCCAGCGCCGGCACGGTGGCCACGCTGCTCCCGGGCACCATGCTCTTCCTCGGCCGCGAACGGCAGGCCCCCGCGCGCGCGCTCCTGGACGCCGGGGCCGCAGTGGCCCTGGCGACCGATTTCAACCCCGGCACCTCCCCCACGGTGAACTTTCCGCTCATCCTCACGCTGGCGATCAGCCAGTTGCATCTGAGCGTCAGCGAAGCCGTACTCGCCTCGACCGTCAACGGAGCCGCCGCTGTCGGGTTGGCGGCCGAGACGGGGCAGTTGGCCCCGGGTTTCTCGGCCGATCTGGCCCTCTTTGACATCGAGGACGTGCGGGAGCTCCCGTACTGGTATGGCGACCAGCGCTGCCATGCCACGTGGGTGCGGGGCGTCAAGGCCCACGGGGCCGGGGTGGGGGCCTAGATCGCGTCGCTGGATAAGGCATGCACCCCCGTTGTCATCCTCCCCTCCCGGGGCGTACTTTTCCCATTCGGGCGGCTCCGTCGTCTAATGTTGTACCCCGGTCCGGTGCTTCCTCCATTCCATGGCTGATCTCGCCAAGCTGAAGAAAAAGGCCGCCGAGTTCGAGGCTGCGAAAAAGCTCGACAAGGCGATTGCCACCTATCGCGAGATCCTCGACCTCTACGATCTGGGCGAGGAGGGCGAGGTTGACGTCGCGCTCTACAACCGCGTCGGCGACCTGCTGATGCGACAGGGCGTCACCGCCGATGCGGTGACGCTGTACGAGCGCGCCGTGGAC
>CANNKR010000315.1 GCA_947504615.1 Gemmatimonadota bacterium
AGCAGGACGTCCGTCACGTCGGTTTCCCTGTTCCGGAATCTCTTCGCGAGCAACAGCTCCTCGAGCTGAAAGGGGGTCAGCTCCAGGGTGGCATGACTCGAGAACACAAGCGCGTGCAACTCCGTCATTCGTTGTGCTCTGGACCGGGAGATGGAAGCGGGATTTCGGCTTCTTCGAAAACAATCATCGCCCCGGCAAAGTTCCCGCCGCCCCGGAACCCGCTGGCGCCCACCGCGCCACGCCGCGACATTTTCAGGCGTACGCCCAACCCACGCCGCCTACCATTATGACTCGCACGTTGCTCGCCCTGTGCATCGCCCTTCCGCTCGCCGCCCAGGCCCAGGCCCCACGCCTGATTCCCGCCCCGCGCGAGTTTGCCGCCGGCCCCGTGGCCCCGCTCAAGGGGGCCATTGCCATCACCGCCGGAACCGACAGCGACGACAAGTTTGCCGTCGCCGACCTGACCGCCTCCCTCAAGGAGCGCGGCGCCAAGGTCAGCCTCGCCGATGGGGCCCTGCGCATCCAGCTACTCCGCAGCAACACCGCCGAAGCCAAGACTCTGTTGGCGAAAAACAAGCTGGAAATCACCAAGGAGATGACCGACGAGGGCTACGTCGTCATCGCCGCCCCCAAGACCATCCACGTCATCGCCGCCTCCGACGCGGGCATCTTCTACGGCGCGCAAACGGCCAAGCAACTCGTCACCGGCCACGACGGCGCCATGACGGTGCAGACCGGCATCATCCGCGACTGGCCCGCCATGCGCTGGCGCGGATTCCACGATGACCTCTCGCGTGGTCCGGTGCCCACGCTGGAGTTCCAGAAGCACATCGTCCGCACCATCGCGGCGTTCAAGATGAACGCCTATTCGCCCTACTTCGAGCACACGCTCGCCTACGACAGCGACCCGCTCGTCGGCCCGCCCGGCGGCGCCATGACGCACGAACAGGTGCGCGAACTCGTGGCCTATGCCAAACCGCTGCACGTCGACATCATCCCCGAACAGGAAGCCTTCGGCCACCTGCACCACGCGCTCAAGTACGAGATCTACAGCGCCGTCGCCGAGACGCCGCACGGTCACGTGCTCGCCCCGGGCCAGCCGGAGTCGATGAACATCATCAAGCGCTGGTTCGCCGAAATCGACTCGCTCTTCCCGTCGCAGTTCGTCCACCTCGGCGCCGACGAGACCTTCGAACTCGGCAAAGGCCAGACCAAGGCGGCCGTCGAGAAGGACGGCATGGGTCCCACGTACCTGAAGTTCCTCAGCGACATCCAGACCCAGCTACGCGCGCAGGGCAGCACGAAGACGTTCATGTTCTGGGGCGACATCGCGATGAACTCGCCCGAGCTGGTGAAGTCGCTCCCCAAGGACATGGTCGCGGTCGCCTGGAACTACTGGAGCACCAGCGGCTTCGAGAAGTACCTCACGCCGTTCAGCGGCAGCGGCATGCAGACGTGGGTCGCTCCAGGGGTCAGCAACTGGTCCATGACCTACCCCGACAACAACACCGCACTCAAGAACATCCAGGGCTTCGTGCGCGACGGGCAGAAGATGGGCGCCAGCGGCATGCTCAACACCAGCTGGGGCGACGACGGCGAGGAGATCTTCAATCAGACGTGGTACGGCGTGGTCTTCGGCGCCGCAGCGTCGTGGCAGTCGGGTGAATCGTCCATCGCCGACTACCAGAAAGCCTACGGGCTGCAGTTCCACGGCGACACCACCGGCAAGATCGACGCCGCGCAGCAGCACCTGATGCTGGCGCACGCCGCGCTCAGCAAGGCGGGGGCCGGCAACGGCCACGATTTCCTGTATTGGGTGGACCCGTACTCACCCGAGGGCATGGACATCGCCAGAAAGGTGCGCGTCGCCGCCCCCGAGCTGCGCATTCACGCCGAGTCGGCCTCGGTGCTCATCGCCCAGGCCCGTCGGATCCAGCCGAACCTGCGCGAGCTCGACGCGCTTGACGCCATGGACATGGGCGCCCGCCGCCTCGACCTCATCGGCATGAAATTCCAGTTCGCCGACGAGATGGTGAAGTTCTATGCGGCCACCATCGACCCGGCGCGCACCACGCCCGTGAGCTGGATCGAACTCTCCGAACTCTCCGGCATCAACGGCCGCCTGCAGACGATGCGCGAGGCCTTCGTGCTCGGCCGCGAACTCTACGAAAAGAGCTGGCGCGCCGAGAACCGTCCGTACTGGCTGGGCAACGTCCTCACCCGCTATGACTCGGCCATCCAGCTGTGGTGGAACCGCTCGCTGATGGTCGACGCCGCCCGACGCGAGTTCACCCGCACCAAGAAGGTCCCGCCGCCCGAGCGCATGGGCATCCCCGCCGCGATGCCGCAGTGAAGCTGCCCCAAACGGACGGCGTAGAACGTACAGCGTACAGCGTACAGGTGCTTTACGCCGTTACGCCCACCAACACTATAGTAGCCCCAGACGTAGCAATTCGACTGTACCGCACCCCCCCACCCCGTTTCCTCCAGCCCTCACTCACTATGAGATCTGTCCTGAAGCTGGTTGTCCTGAGCGCGATTGCCGCGGCCCCGCTGGCCGCACAGCTCGACTCGACGACCATCGCCGGCTTCCGCTGGCGCAACATCGGCCTCGCCAACCACCAGGGACGCACCGTTGACATCGCCGGCATCCCCTGGCCGTCCCGCACGTTCTACGTGTCATCCGCCGGCGGCGGCGTGTTCAAGACGACCAATGCGGGAACGACCTATCGCGCCGTCTTTGAGAACGAGCACGTCTCGTCGGGCGGCATGCTTGCCATCGCGCCGTCAGACACAAACACCGTGTACCATGGCACGGGCGAGCCGAATTCGCGTAACTCGATGTCGCCCGGCGCCGGCATGTGGAAGACCACCAACGGCGGCCGCACGTGGGAGTTCATCGGCCTCAAGGAAACGCAGCACATAGGCCGCGTAGTCGTCGATCCGTCCAACAAGGACATCGTCTACGTCGCCGCCCTCGGCGCCGCCTGGGCCACCAACAAGGAACGCGGCCTCTACAAGACCGTCGACGGTGGCAAGACCTGGCAGCTGAAGAAGTTCATCAACGACAGCACGGGGTTTGTGGACGTCGCACTCGACCCGCGGGATTCCAAGG
>CANNKR010000316.1 GCA_947504615.1 Gemmatimonadota bacterium
CCCGACCAGCGCCGCATCACGCTGCGCGAGATCAAGGTCGAAGCCCGCGCCCCCAAGTGGAATCTGGCGGTCGGTTCGTTCTGGTTCGACCAGACGTCGGCGCACCTGGTGCGTGCGGTCTACCGGTTGAGCGTCGCCATCGACATCTGGGCAATGGACGAGGCGAAGCGGGACATGAAAGAGGTGCCGTTCTGGGTGAAGCCGATGCTGACGCCGCTCAAGGTGAGCGTGGACGCCATCAGCATCGAGTACGCGCTGTACAACCAGCGCTTCTGGATGCCCAAGCGGCAGGTGCTCGAAGCGGGGGCGCAGGTGAGCATGATGCGCGTGCCCGTGCAGATGGAGCAGAGTTTCCGTTATGCCTCGGTGAACGGCCTCGACTCGCTACCCGCGTTTCCGCGGGTGCCCGTGCGGTGGGGCTCCATGCGCGACTCGCTCCGCAAGGCCGGCGTCGACTCGGTGACGCGCGACTCGCTGCTGCACCAGTTCCGCAAGGTGCGAGAGGAGACGGCCAAGGCGCAGCGCGCCAAGGACTGCGCGGCCGGCGGCAGCTATACGCAGATGCAGACACGCTACAACGGCACACTGGCCATGGCGATACAACTGCCGTGCGACAGCACCAAGCTGGCCAACTCGACGGAGTTCAAGGGATCGCTGCTCGAGCCCGGCGAGTCGGTCTTCGGCACCAATGACATCGACGAACTGAAGAAGGCGCTCGATTTCAACCTGCAGGCCGGCTGGATGCCGCAGATGCCGGTGACCGAGTGGGGGCTGGCGTACACGCGCTACAACCGCGTGGAAGGGTTCAGTACGGGGCTGCAGAGCTCAATGATGCTCGGCCGCGGCTATAACGTCATCGCCGGCGCGCGCGGCTCGTGGGCCGACCGCCAGCTGAACGGCGACCTGTCGATGGAGCGCACCAACGGGCGGTCGACAGTGCGCGGCACGCTCTTCCGTCGGTTGGCGGTGGCCAGCGACTTTGGATCGCCCCTGTCGTTTGGGGCCGGGCTGGCCTCACTGCTCTACGCCGGTGATGAGGGGTTTTATTACCGCACGTGGGGCGGCGAAGTGTCGGGCGTGACGCCGCGCTTCGGGCGCACCGAGTGGCGGCTGTTTGCCGAGCAGCAGTGGAATGCGCCGATGAACACGCGGTTTACGCTGTTCCGCGGGGCGCACGACGATCGGGTGCAACCGAACATCACGGCCGACAAGGCGATCGAATACGGCGCGTCGGTGCGCACGCAGAAGGGGTGGGGACTCGATCCCCGGGGGTGGCGCGCGAACGCCGATGTTCGGGCCGAGGGAGCCGCCGGCGACTTCGGCTATGGACGCGGGCTGCTCGATCTCACCGTGTCGCACGGCTTGCCGTTCGGGGCGCAGCTGGCGATCACCAGTTCGGCGGGCGGTACGGCGGGCACGGTGCCGGCCCAGCGCAACTTCCAGCTGGGCGGCCTGGAGACGGTGCGCGGTATCAAGCCGGGGACGATGAGCGGCAACGCCTTCTGGATGGGGCGCGGGGAGTTGGCCCTGTCGCGCGGAGCGGTGAAGCCGGTGCTCTTTGGCGATGTGGGCTGGGCGGGCGATCGGAAGGATTTCAGCAAGCCCGGGCGTCCGATGAGCGGCGTGGGTGTGGGCACGTCGATTCTTGACGGGATGATCCGGTTCGACGTGGCGCGCGGGCTGTATCCGCAAAAGGCGTATCGGGTCGACTTGTCGGTTGAGGCGCGGTTCTAGCCTACGGCAGGTGGGCGCAGGGCCCCATTTCCCCAGCCGACCCCTGCGGGGGTGGTTGCGCAATCGTGGGGAAATGAGTCAAATCAAACGAGGATTTCCCCACCCCCCTCGTCGATCTTCCGTGACCGATTCCACCACCGCAATGGGCGACACCGCCTTGCGCGCCGAAATCCTGTTCTGGCAAAGCAGGTACCGTGTCGGGCTGGCCGTGGCCATCGCGGGCACCGCGTTGCTGCTGCGCGCGCTCGATGTCGTCTCGGGAGAGTCGGCCGCCAGTGTGCGACTGGGTGCCGACGGGGCCGCGGGCGCCTTTGCCGCGACCGCGGTGGCGTACATGCTGTTCATCGTGACGATTCGCTGGCGCCTGGGCGTGCGCCGCCACCTGTCGTCGCAGGTGCTCGGCCTGGTGCTGGCCGCCGATGTGGTGGTGGTCTTCGCCTGCGCGCTGCTCCTGACGCCACCGGGGCAGTACGACCGCACGCTCATTCTTTCCATGTTTCTGGTGCAGTTCACCCAGCTGTATTTCGGCTGGTGGGCCACGCTGTTCCAGCTGGGGACCGTGGCGATCTGCTACACGAGTGTCATCGCGGCGGCACGCATGGCGGGGTTGATGGGCGCACCGAGCGAGAAGTTGTGGACGCTGGCGCTCTTCTGCCTGGGTGCGCTGGTCTACGCCTGGTTGCTTGGGCACCAGGGCATACGCATGCGGCGCCTTACACAACTGTTTGACCGCGCGCGCGAGGGCGACTTCGACCAGCCCTACGACGACGGGAGCGACCGGTTCCCCGATCACATCACCGAGATCGGGCGCGCCTACAACCACCTGCGCGGGCATCTGGAGACGATCATCCTCACCGACCCGCTGAGTGGCTGCTTCAATCGCCGCGGGTTCGACCAGTTTGCCCTGCGCGAGGTGTCCCGCGGTATCCGCGCCAAGTGGAGCATCGCCGTGCTGGCGCTCGACGTCGATCACTTCAAGCAGATCAACGACGAGTTTGGGCATCTCACCGGCGACGAGGCGATCCGCGAGATCGGGGCGCTGGTTCGCGAGACGGCACGGGCGGGCGACGTCGTCGCGCGCACGGGGGGCGAGGAGTTCGCGATCCTTGCCCCGGAAACCGATGAGGCGGGGGCCCTGCATCTGGCCGATCGCATCCTGCAGGCGTTCCGCACCCGATTGTTCACCAGCGTGCGCGGGCAGATGCCGATCACGATCAGCATTGGCGTGGCCTCCGCGGACGCGAGCACCGAAGACATCGTGCGTCGGCTGACCGCGCGCGCGGACGAGGCGCTGTACGTGGCCAAGCGAAACGGCCGCGATCAGGCGGTGCAATGGAAGACCGGGATGCGCGCGTTCGACACCGGCGGTAGCCGGCTGTC
>CANNKR010000317.1 GCA_947504615.1 Gemmatimonadota bacterium
CCCGGTCGCGATCTCCTGTTGTTCCCGTTGGGGCTCAACGCCGAGGCTCCAGCGTTTGGAGCAACCGCCGGGTTCGGTCTCTGGAATCCCGCCGGCATCGCCGTGCCAGCCGGCAGTCGCCTGCGCGTGGCCGTCGGGTCGATGAGCGCTCCGGTGGACGTCGCGGTATCGGCGGCACTGGCGACGGTGGCCGGCCGACTGAGCAACGGCACCACGGTGGGTCTCAGCATCGTCAGCGCCTCGGTGCAGGACCTGCTGCGCACCGACAGCGATCCCCAATCGATAGGCGACGAGATCCCCTACTCCACCACCCTGTTCTCCGCGCTGGCCGCGCGTTCCGTTGGCCCGGTGTCGCTGGGTCTCGCCGTGCGCGCCCGGACGGGACGTATCGACAACGAGGAACGGCACGCCTTCTCGGTGGACGTCGGCGTGATCTCGCGCGGGCTTGGTCGCCGTGACGTGCGACTGGCCGCTTCGACCTTCCTGGCGAGTCCGTTCGGCCGCGAGCGCGAGCACGTGGCTCTCCTGGCGGCGGCTGACGTTCGGCTGGCGGGGATGGACTCGCTGCGCACGGCACGCGCCGGAGTCAGCCTGATGGCTGCGGACGGGCTCTCGCGAGAGGAATACGGGTATGTGGGGGCGCGCTGGGGGCGTGTGGAAGGGCGCATGGGTGCGGCACGCACGGACGCCTACGGGCAAAGCAATTGGCGCGCCCGGCTGGGTATCGCGTTTCATCACCGCGGCTACGCCATTGGCGTCGCCCGCGAAGAGAGCGCGGGGCACCTGTCGGCGACGTACCAGTTCTCCCTGAGCTCGGTGCTGCGATGAACATCGAGGCCGTGGCAGTCACGAAGGTCAACCTGCTCGACTTGCACCCGGTGGCGGCGGAAGTTGCGCTGCGGGCGTTCGCCGACGCGCGCGGCGTGGGTGCCTATCGGGGGAGCCAGGTGGCGCGCCACCTGTGGACAAAGCCCGTCGCGACCTTCGCCGACATGAGCGACCTGCCGGTGGCGTTCCGCGAGGAGCTCGACGCGCACTTCACGATCCCCCGTCTCGAACTGAGCACCGAGCAGCGGTCCGCCGACGGCACGCGCAAGTTCCTGTTCCGGTTGCATGACGGGCAGACCATCGAGACGGTGTCGATTCCCGACGGCAATCGCGTCACGTTTTGCATCTCGTCGCAGGCGGGATGCGCGCTGCAGTGTTCGTTCTGCGCGACCGGCCTGATGGGGTTCGCGCGCAACCTGACGCCGTCGGAGATTGCCGGTCAGGTGCGCGAACTCGCGCTGCTCCCCGAACCGTTGTCGCCCACCAACATCGTGTTCATGGGGATGGGCGAGCCGATGATGAACTGGAGGGCCGTGGATGTGGTGCTCAGCATCCTGAACGACCCGAAGGGATTCGGCGTCGGCGCGCGCCACATCACCGTCTCCACGGTGGGGGTGCTGCCGGGGATTCAGGCACTGGCCAGCCGCAAGGAGCAGTTTCGTCTGGCCATCTCGGTGCATGCACCGAACGACGACCTGCGCCGCCGGTTGATGCCGATCAACATCAAGTATCCGCTCCAGTCGGTCATCGACGCGGCAGCCGCGTTCGACCGGCGCGTGACGTTCGAGTACGTGATGCTCGGCGGCGTCAACGACCAGCCGGCGCAGGCGGCCGAACTCGCGCGGCTGGCCAAGCACTGCGGGGCGTTCGTGAACCTGATTCCGCTGCATCCCGGGGGCGCCGGGGCGTTCACGCCCACGTCGCCCGACGGGATCAGGCGATTCGCGGCGGCCTTGGCGGCGCTGGGCGTCGAGGTGGCGGTGCGCAAGAGCCGCGGCAGCGACATTGCCGCCGCCTGCGGACAGCTACGGGTAGAGCGACTGCGGCGGCGCCCGCCACGAGCGCCCGACCAGCACGGTCAGGTCGAGATACCGTAGGGAGTCGGGGCGCGCTTCGGTGCGCGCGCCGCCCATCGCCTTGCCCGCAAGACTGGCCCACGCCGGGTGTCCGGACCGATCGAGCACCAGCGAGCTGTCACGCCGGTCCTTTTCGCTGGACGTCGTCGTGGCCACGACGTCAAAGCCCTGATCCCTGAGCCAGGCGGTGGCCAACCGTCCCAGTCCGCGAATGTCGGTGGCGTTGACCACTTCGACCTTGATGCGCACGGAGTCGGGGACAATGCGCGCGGGTCGCTCGACCACGGCGTCACGGGGACCCTCCGGGGCACCGACGCGGGGCAACCGCCCGCGATAGAGCGCCACAGACACGGCGCCGATGCCACACAGCAGCAGCGCGACGGCACGACGACGATTCCGGCGACGCCGAACGGCGTCGGCAGAGTCGGGGGGCGGCGTTACCGCACCGAGTTCCACAGCTCGGCCGTCTCGGTGTGAATGCGGTTGCCTTCGCGCAACGTCCACTCCAGGCGCATGCGCACGACCTGCCGGAAGACACCGTCAAAGTTGACGGGCACCTGCGCCGCCAGGAATGCGCGGTCGGTCGACATGAACCGACGTCCGGGCTCGAGCACGTCGGCCATGAACAGCGCGCGCCCCGTGCGCTCCCAGCGCGGATAGCCGACGGTGTGCCAGCGCACGGCCTCCAGCACGTCGCGTCGCGTCTCGCCGTCGCGCTCCAGCCGGACGGCGGCGGCGGGGCCGTGCAGCAGGCCGTCGAGCATGTCGGGATCGCCAACGAGGGGGCGCAGCACTTCCGGCGTGCCATCCCGGAACGCGTCATGCCATCGGCCCGCGTCATGCCAGGCCTGCGCCTCGTCAGCATTCAGTCGCATGGTCGCGGCCCATCGATCGAGCAATCCGGTGACGCGCGCGATGTGCGCACGGCGCTTCTCGCCGACAATGGCCCAGTCGGGCAGCACGGGTCCTGTCACTGGACGCTCGCCAGCTTGCGGGCGAGTTCGGCGAGATTTGCCGCCACGCCACGCAGTGCGTGGGTGGCCCCTTCGAGTTCCCGCAGCGCGACTGCCTGATCGGCGGCGGACGCTGCCACGTGCTCGGCGCCCAGCCGGTTGCGGCTGGAAATGTCCTGCACGCGTGCGACGCGCTCGCGCAGGTGCCGAAATTCCGATTCCTGCTCGCGCGACGTGCGGGCG
>CANNKR010000318.1 GCA_947504615.1 Gemmatimonadota bacterium
CATGCTCGTGGCGGTCGCGGAGCGGACGCGGGAGATCGGCATCCGCAAGGCGCTGGGTGCGCGCCGAGCCGACATCCTGAGCCAGTTCCTCATTGAATCCGCGACGCTCAGCACGGTGGGGGCGATGCTTGGCATCGCACTCGGCATCGGCCTGGCCAAGCTCATCTCGGCGGTCAGCCCGTTGCCGGCGACGGTCGCGCCCTGGTCGATCGTGGTCGGCGTTGCCCTGGGCGCGGGGGTCGGGATCATCAGCGGCGTCTACCCCGCCAGCCGGGCCTCCATGCTCGATCCCATTGCCGCCCTGCGCCAGGAGTGACCGTGACCCCATTGGCGCAGCAGGCATTCAACATCGTCGAGGCCGTGTGGATCGCCCTCGACGCCCTCAAGGCCAACCGCGTCCGCGCGGGGCTGACGATTCTCGGTGTGGCCGTGGGTGTGTTCGTGGTGGTCGTGATCTCGGCGGCCGTGCATGGCATCAACGTCAGCGTGGCGCAGGACCTCGAGTCCACCGGCCCAAGGACGTTTTACGTGCAACGGTATCCCATCACGTTCGAGAGCTGCGATGGATCGGGCGACACCTGCAAGTGGCTGTCGAATCCGCCGATCACGTTTGCCGAGATGGAGGCGCTCGGGCGGCTGCCCGGGGCGGCGGCCGTGGGCGCGGCGATGTATTGGGCGGGGAGCGTGAAGTACCGTGACCGCCAGCTCCCGTCGGCGGCCATCGAGTCGTACACGGGCAATTGGGCCACGTTCGCCGCGCCGGACATGCAGGATGGGCGCGCCTTCACCGACCAGGAGGCGCGCAGCGCCGCCCGTGTGGTGGTGCTGACGACGGTGACCGCGGGGCGGCTCTTCGGTGATGGCGACCCCGTGGGGCGCGAGATCATGGTCAACGGCACGCCGTTCACGGTGATCGGCGTGTACCGCGACAATGCGAGCTTCCTGTCGGGCGGCGGCGACCGCGCGAAAATCGTGATGCCCATCCAGTCGCTGGGTCGGCACCTGAACGTGCAGATCAGGGACATGGGACTCGCCGTGGTGCCGCGCGAGGGCTTCCGGCAGGACGAACTGATCGACGACGTCATGGCGTCCATGCGGATCCAGCGCGGGCTGCGGCCAGCGAGGGAGTCGAACTTCGCCATCGTCACGCAGGACAAGATCATGGAGGTCTACAACAAGATCTTCGGGATGTTCTTCCTGGTGATGATCGCGTTGTCGGCGGTGGGGTTGATTGTGGGTGGTGTGGGCGTGGTGGCGATCATGATGATCTCGGTGACCGAACGGACGCGCGAGATCGGGGTGCGCAAGGCGCTGGGGGCAACGCGCAGCACGATCCTGTGGCAGTTCCTGATCGAGGCGGTGACGCTGACGGGGATCGGGGGGGCCATCGGCCTGTTCACCGGCTGGGGGGTGGCGCTGCTGGTGCGCCACTATTCCCCGGTGGCGGCCTCGGTGCCGCCGCTGGCGGTGGTGGCGGCGCTGGGGGCGAGCGCCTTCACCGGCATCCTGTTCGGGATGCTGCCGGCCGCACGGGCGGCGCGGCTGGATCCGGTGGATGCGTTGCGGTACGAGTAGGTGCCCTTCCTCGAAGCCGTTCGCCTTGCCCTGGACACCATCCGGGTGCAGAAGCTGAAGAGCTTTTTCACGCTGCTCGGCGTCATGATCGGCGTGATGTTCCTGATTGCCGTCATCTCGATCGTCGAGGGGATGAGCCAGTACGTGGAGAACGACTTCGCCGGCAAGATCATTGGCGTCAACACGTACAATTTCCGTCGGCGTCCGGACTTCACGCCCAACGAGAGCGACGACCAGTGGCGCGAGTTCATGCGCCGGCCGCGCATCTACGCCCCCGAGGTGGAACTGGTCCGCACGACCATTCCACCGGGATCACGGTCCGCGATCGTCAACGAGACGTTCATGTACGCCGTGGGCGGCTCGGCCCGTCCGCGCATGGTGCAGGCGGTGGCGACGGAAGCGGACTATTTCCAGATCAAGAAGTTCGGCATCGCCAACGGGCGGGCGTTCACGCCGCAGGAAGTGCAGGCCGGAGCGCGGGTGCTGGTGATCGGCGTGGAGGTGGGCGACCATTTCTTCCCCGACCTCGACCCGGTGGGACGCGAGTTGCGCGTGAAGGGGACCCCGTACCAGATCATCGGCGTCATTGAGAAGCAGGGCTCCGTGTTCGGGTTCTCCATGGACCGGCTGGCCATCGCCCCCTACACCTCGCCGATGCACCGCGCCATCCGGCCGCGCGGCGACATCGAGATGCTGATGATCCAGGCGCCGTCGTCGGAACTGGTGAACGAGGGGATCGAGAGCGCCCGCGAAGTGCTGCGCGGCGCCCGCCACCTGCCGCCCGCCAAGCCCGACAACTTTGCCATCGAGACGTCGGAATCGGCGATGCAGTTCTTCAACGAGCTCAAGGGCAAGATGGTGCTGTTCGGCACGGCCCTGCCCGCCATCGGGCTGGTCGTGGGCGCGATGGTGATCATGAATATCATGCTCGTGGCGGTGGCCGAACGCACGCGAGAGATCGGGATCCGCAAGGCGCTGGGCGCGACGCGCGGGAACATCATGTCGCAGTTCCTGATCGAGGCGGCGACGCTGTCGGTGATCGGCGCGGCGATCGGCATCGGCCTTGGCATCGCGATGGCCAAGCTGATCGCGGCGTTTACGCCCTTGCCGGCGGGGGTGGCCCTCTGGTCGATCTTCGCGGCGCTCGCACTGGGCGCCGGGGTGGGCATCGTGGCCGGCGTGTATCCCGCCAGCCGCGCGGCACGCCTGGACCCCATTGAAGCCCTGCGGCAGGAGTAGCGATGCGCTTCTGGGACCGCGTTCTGATGTCGCTGGAAGGCGTGGGGATCGCCTTCGACGCGATCCGCGCCAACAAGGTGCGCGCGGCGCTCACTATCTCGGGCGTGGCGGTGGGGGTCTTCGTGGTGGTGGCGATGGGCGCGACCATCCACGGCATTCGGCAAAGCTTCCAGCAGGACCTGGAGGAGTTCGGGGCCAACTCGTTCCAGGTGCGGCGCCGAGGGATCGGGTTCAACACCTGCGACGGGACGGACGAGAACTGCCCCGACC
>CANNKR010000319.1 GCA_947504615.1 Gemmatimonadota bacterium
CTGTTCCTGCTTCCACCGCAGCAGCGACTCACGCGTGATGGTCGCCAGAGAGGCCGCGCTGCCGGTGGGCGACATGCTGTACGGGTGCCCCCGGAACGCGAGGCTGTCGGCCGCGCGCTCGATGAGCGGCTCCGGATGCTCCGTAACCTGGCGCAGCCCACTCAGCGCCTGGTTGCGTACAAAGTCGATTTCCGTTGGCTCAAGCCGCGGACGCATCAGCCGCTCGGTGAAGATGTTCCAGACCGAGTCGAGCACTTCGGTTGTGGTGCGAATGCCGAAGAGCGTCCAGTCGTCGCTGGCATCGAGTGCCGTGGCACTGCCCGTGCGCGCCAGCGCCCGTCGCAGCGCATCCTTGGGATACCGCTCCGTCCCCTGCTCACTGACGGCCAGATAGAACGCTTCGGTACCGGCGGTTTCGGGCGTCAGGTTTCGCACGCCACCCAGCAGGTAGAGGTTCATCACCACCAGGTTGGCCGTGCCCTGACGATGGATGACCGTGACGCCGCCCACCCGGTAACTCGTGGTCAACGTGTCGTCTGCGACGACGGCGGGTGCAGCTCTCGGCGCGGGCGGTGGCGGTGCCAGCGGCCGCACGCGCTGGGCACCAGCGGGCATGGCCAGTGCGAATAGAATGAGTGCATGAGAGATGCGCATCAGCGATTTCCTCCCGGCACCGGACGCTTGCTGGCTGGTGGTACTTTGGGTGCCGCCTTGGGTGCCGCCTTGGGTGCTACTTTCGACGCCGCGCCGGGGGCGCCAACCGGAACCGGTCGAACCACCGGATTCCCCCAGAGCGCCAGTTCGTCTTCCGTCAGCTTGAGCTGCGCGCGCGCCTCAGGCGACAGCAGGACCCCCGTGATGTGCGGCTGGTCGATGATGTACTTGCGGGCGTAGTCCTGCAGTTGCACGGGGGTACGGCGCGCCATTTCGTCCACGTACTTCAGGTAGTAATCCAGTCCCGAGACGCTCCACCAGAATCCGATGGTGTGCGAAAACTCGGAACTCCGTTCGAGTCCGAACGCCGTGGAGACGGCCCGCTGCGCCTTGGCCGCGTTCAGTTCTTCCACGTTGAAGTACCCGGGCTTCAGCACTTCGCGCAGTTCAACATCGAGCGCCTTGAGCGCGGCGCGCAGTTTTCCGGGATCGGCCTGCCCGCTGACCGTGATAGGCCCGACGTTGTTGAGCGTGTAGTAATTGACCACCACCCCCTCCCAGAGCCCGCTGTCCACCAGCTTCTTCTGGAAGCGCGAGGCCGGCGCGTTCAGCAGGTCGCTGAAGACGTCAGCCACGAAGGTGGCGTCTTCGTCCTTTCGGACACTGGGCCCATGCCACTGGATCTGCACGGTGGCGAGGGCCACCGCTTCTTCCCTGATGTATCCCTGAGAGCGGGTCAGCGGCGGAATGGGCGGCACCGGCGACGCCGCAAAAGGATCGGCGCCGCGCTTCCAGGGGCCGAAGATTCGCGCCACCTGTGCGAAGACGGTCTCTGGATTCACGTCGCCCGACACGATCAGCAACGAGTTGTTCGGCAGGTAATACAGATCCTTGATCGCCCGCATCTTGGCCGGCGTGGTCGCGCGGATCACGTCGCGGTCGCCAATGGTGTTCTTGCGGCTGAACTGGGTAGTCCAGAGCCGCTGACCCATTTCCTGGTCGAACCGGAAGTACGGACTCGACTCGTTCTGATCGTACTCGCCAATCACCACTTCGCGCTCGCGGGCAAGTTCCTCGGGCAGAAACCTGGCCGTGAACAGCGCGGCCGCCAGGAAACTCAGCCCTTCATCTACAGAGTCGGATGGGATGGTGAGGTAATAGTTCACCAGTTCTTCGCGCGTGGACGCATTGAAGACGGCGCCAAGCTGCGACGCGCGGTCGATGGTCTGCTCCGGCTCGGGATACCGGTCGTTGGCCTTGAAGAACATGTGTTCGTACAGGTGGGCCAGCCCTGCGAACTCGGGGGTTTGCGTGAAGGCCCCGTTCCGCACGACCACCTCGAGCGTGGCCAGCGGGACGCCGTGATTGGCCAGCACCACGACCTCGAGTCCATTGGGAAGGACCGACCGGCGGACGACCTTTTCGAGGGCGGCGCGCTGGGCATACAGAGGCGTGGACAGCGGCGCGCCCAGCAGCAGGGCGGGCGAGATCGCGAGCGCCATCCATCGCAGCCCGTTGGCGGCCCGCGCGAGTCGTCGTATGATTCGTGACTGCATCTTTCATGTCGGAGAAAAGTCTGCCCACTCCCGCCACCCTGGTCGACGCACTGTCTGCTGCGCTCGGCCGTGAGCATCTGCGTACTTCGGTCCCGCTCGCCCCGTTCACGACGTTCAGGATCGGTGGTCCGGCGGATGTCCTGTACGATGCCACTTCCGCCGACGAACTCGCTACTGCCGTCGGTACCGCCCGGCAGCTCGGGATTCCCTGTTTCGTCCTTGGACTGGGCGCCAACATCCTGGTTGGCGACCGTGGCTACCGGGGCCTCGTCATTCGTAACGTCGCGACCCACGTGAAGTTCCACGACGACGGGCTGGTGTGGGCCGAATCGGGCACGGTGATCGCCGAATTGATCCCCCAGGTCGTCGCGCGCGGTCTCTCGGGGCTCGAGCACTATATCGGCATTCCCAGCACGGTCGGGGGAGCGGTCTGGCAGAACCTGCACTTCCTCTCACCGGCGCCGGCGCGCGACCGGACGATGTTCATCGCCGAGGTGGTGCGCGATGTCGAAGTGTTCGACGCTGCCGGCGTCCGCCGCGTGGTGGACCGCGATGGGATGCGGTTCGGCTACGATACCAGCCTGCTGCACGAGGCGGGAAACGTGGCGCTGGCCGTGCATTTTGCGCTCGAGCCCGGGGATCCGGATGTCATGCACCGCGTGATGCAGGAGAACCTGTCATGGCGCGGCTCACGGCATCCGTGGCTGGAGTACCACCCGAGCGCCGGGAGCATCTTCAAGAAGATCGAGGGGGTCGGCGCGGGGCGGCTGATCGACCAGTGCGGCCTGAAGGGGCACCGCATTGGCGGCGCACAGATTTCGCACATTCACGCCAACATCATGGTGAACCTGGGCGGGGCCACGGC
>CANNKR010000320.1 GCA_947504615.1 Gemmatimonadota bacterium
AGCCGTACCGGCCAAAGGTCTCGATCTGGCCGGCGAGCTCCTCGATGATGCGCTTGTCATAGCCCCGGGCGAGCGCCTTCTCCACGTACTTGCCGAGTTCCTTCCTGATGAGCGCCGCGTCCTTCTTGCCCACCGCCTTGCGGAGCACATCGGCTTCGGCCAGCGAGATGCCGGCCAGCCGCTGGGCGATGCGCATCACCTGTTCCTGATAGGTGATGACCCCGTAGGTCGGCGCGAGGATCTCCTCGAGCTCGGGGAGCGCGTAGGTGACGGGCTCCTCGCCCTTCTTGCGGCGGCAATAGACCTTGTGCATGCCGGCGTCGAGCGGGCCCGGGCGCATGAGCGCATTGGACGCCACGAGGTCGTCAAAGCGGTCGGCGCGCATGCTGCGCACCATATCGGTGGCCAGGGGCGACTCGAACTGGAAGACGCCGCCGGTGCGCCCCGCGCGCAACATGCGGTAGGTGGCTTCGTCGTCGTACGGAATGGCGTCGAGGTCGATGTCCATGCCGCGGCGCGCCTTGATGGCGACCAGCGTGTCGTGAATGACCGTGAGCGTCGTGAGGCCGAGGAAGTCCATCTTCAGCATCCCGGCGTGCTCGAGCATGTTCATGTCGTACTGCGTCACGACCACGCGTTCGTCGGAGCCCGAGCCCGAGCCCTTGGATTCCTGCGTGCAGACCGGGACATATTCGTCGAGCGGGCCCGGGGCGATGACGATGCCGGCGGCGTGGATGCCGGCGTGGCGTGACAGCCCTTCGAGCGCGATGGCGAAGTCGAACAGCTGCGCGTGCCGCTCGTCCTGCTCGTACAGCTTCCGGACCTCGGGCACCTTCGCGATCGCTTCCTTGACGGTCAGCGAGTAGTTGGGCGCGTTGGGCACCAGCTTGGCGATCGCGTCCGTCTCGCTCGGAGTGAAGCCGAGGACCCGCCCCACGTCCTTGATGGCCGCGCGCGACTTGAGCGTGCCGAACGTGATGATCTGCCCCACGGAATCGCGTCCGTACTTCTCGCGCACGTACTCGATGACCTCGCCGCGCCGCTCCTCGCAGAAGTCGACGTCGATGTCGGGCATCGAGATGCGTTCCGGATTCAGGAAGCGCTCGAAGAGCAGGTCGTACTTGAGGGGGCAGACGTCGGTGATCTTCAGCGAGTACGCGACGATGGAGCCGGCGGCGGAGCCACGACCCGGACCGACGGGGATGCCACGGTCGCGTGCCGCCTTGATGAAGTCGGCGACGATGAGGAAGTAGCCGGCGTAGCCCGTCTTGGTGATGACGTCGAGTTCAAAGTCGAGGCGCTCGCGGACGTGGGACGGCATGGGGTTGCCGTAGCGCGCCACGGCGCCGTCGGAGGCCATCTGCACCAGCAGCTGGTTCTCGGTCTTCACGCCGGCCGGGAGCGGGAACGACGGCACGTGGTACTTCTTGCCGAACTTCACGTTCACCTGGTCGGCGATCTTGAGCGTGTTCTCGAGGACGTCGGGACGATCCGCGAAGTGCGAGCGGATCTCGGGGGCGCTCTTGAAGAACAGCCCCCGGTCGTAGCGCATGCGGTCGGCGTCGGTGCGATCCTTCTTGAGGCCGATGCAGAGCAGCACGTCGTGCGCGTCATGGTCCTCGGCGCGCAGGAAGTGCGCGTCGTTGGTCGCCACCACGGGGAGGTTCAGCTCGCCGGCGAGCTTGAAGATCCGCTCGTTCAGGACGCGTTGTTCACCGGCCTCGTGGGCCTGCACCTCGAGGTAGTAGCGATCCTTGAAGACATCCGCATACCATTCGGCGGCCTTGCGGGCCTGATCGTATCGGTCGTTGAGCAGGTGGGAGGCCACTTCGCCGGCCATGCAGGCGGAGGAGACGATGATCCCCTCGTTGTATCTGGCCAGGGTCTCGCGGTCGACGCGCGGCTTGCCGTAGAATCCCTCGGTGTAGGCCAGCGAGGAGAGCTTCACCAGGTTTCGGTACCCCGCGAGATTCTGCGCGAGGAGGATGAGATGGTAGTAGTTGCGTTCCCCGGGGCCGCCGCGGGTGCGCGCACGGCGGTCGGCGGGCGCGACATACGCCTCCATGCCGAGGATGGGTCGGAGGCCGGCCTTGGTGGCCTTCTCCTGGAACTCCCATGCGGCGTGCAGGTTACCGTGATCGGTGATGGCGAGGGCTGGCTGCTCGAACTCCAGCGCCCGTGCGATCAGGTCGTCTATCCGGTTCGCGCCGTCGAGCAGCGAGAACTCAGAATGGCAGTGCAGATGAACGAACGACATTGAACTGATAAGAATAGCGCCGGCGCAGGGCGCCGTCAAAGGATTTTCACGGGTGTGAGGAGTGCGTAATCGCTTGATTTTCAATGGGTTAGTCAGTTCTTCCCTTCGCCGACTGAAGGTTTTTCCCGTTCTGGCGGTCGTCGCGGCGTGCGGCCACGATCGCTTGCTTGCGGCGGGGCGTGACTACCGGCTCGAGGTAATCTCGGGCGACGTGCAGACGGCGCCCGCCGGCAGCCTGTTGCCGCGGGCGCTGGCGGTGGCGGTTCGCGATGTGGCGGGCGTGCCGGTGCGGGGTTCGATCATCGTCTTTCGCGTGACGCGCGGTGGGTCATCGGGGGCGGTGATGCTCGACTCGCTGGCCATCACGAACGATCAGGGAGAGGCATCAGCCGAGCTTCGCCTCTCGTCCCGGCCCGACACCGTCGAGGTGCTGGCATTTCCGTTGGGGGCGGTCAATCGCGGGGTGTCGATGCGGGCCATCGCCACGGGGGGGCCGACGCTGAGCGGCGTGCTTCCCGTGAACGTGGGACCAGGCGACACGCTGGCCCTCGCGGGGAGCGTGCTCGGCGGGGCGGCCGCCGTGGTGGAGATCGGCCCGGCGCGCGTGGCTCCCGTCAGCGGTGGGGCGGGGGAACTGCGCGTGATCGTTCCCGACTGCCTGCCCGCCGGGTCGCTGCCGGTGCGCGTCCTGAACGGCACGGCGTGGACCGAGGCGCGGTCAATCCAGTACGCGCCGCGCCGCCGTCCGATTGAGCTGCGGCCCTTCGCGGCCACGGTGATCGGCGCAGGGG
>CANNKR010000321.1 GCA_947504615.1 Gemmatimonadota bacterium
CCTGCTTGACCATGTCGCCCATCTTCACGTTCAGGCGCACGATCTTGCCCGTGATGTCGGCCGAGAGGTCCACCTTGGTCCGCGGCGTCACCTGCCCGCTGGCGGTCACCGACGACACGAGGTCGCGCTTCTGCACCGCCTCGATGCGCACTTCGGTGCCCTTCTTCTTGCCCTTCGCCACCTGCAGGTAGCTGACGCCACCGACGGCCAGTACGCCAACGCCGAGCAGGATCCACTTGGTACGCTTGGTCATGTCAGTCTCTATTAGCGAAGGGGACGGCCGACCGCGATTTCGAGCGCGGTCCAGGCACGGTGATAGTCGTAAACGGCGCCGATGCGTTCGGTCGACGCCCGCTCATAGTCGTTGCGCGCCTGCACCAGCTCCACGAACGTGCTGGCTCCCACCCGGTACCGCTCCTGCGCCAGCGTCAGCGCTTCCTGCGCAGCCGAGGAGTTCTGGTCCTGCAACTTCACCATCCGGTACGCGGCCTGCAGTGACGTCCACGCCGACGTCACGTCAGCGGCCAGCTGCAGCTCCTGCTTGCGGACGTCATAGCTCGCGTTGTCGCGCGCAATCTGCGCTTCCTGCAGGCGCTGTTCGCGGCCGAAGCGATCAAAGAGGGGCAACGAGACGCTGAGCGACAGGTTGTACGGGCTGGACGTGAAGTCGAACGGGAAGGACTTGTTGCTGTCCCGGATGGCCTGCGCCTGCCCGTCCGTGAACTGAATGGCGCTGCACTGGCTGGTGATGGCCGCCAGGCCGGCGCCGCGCCGCAGCGAGTCCTGCGAGAAGCAGCTGGCCTGGCTGGACAGCACGCTGCTGCGCGCCGAGCTGACCAGCACCTCGGCGTTCTTGTACTGATTGGAGAAGCCGCCGAGCTGGGCGCCCATGGACACGGTGGGCGTGTATGCCCCCTTGGCCGACCGCACACCGAGCTGGGCCGCCTGCCGGCGCGACTGAAACCCCTGCAGGGTGGGGTTGTTCTTGCGGGCGATCTCCATCAACTGGCCGATCTCGAACGCGGGCGCGATCACCGACGTGAGCGGCACCAGCGTCACGGGACCGGGCTGCGAGACGCCGAGTTGCTGGAACAGCTTCACCTGGTCCAGCTCGGCGCTGTTGTGCGCCTTGAGTGCGGTCACCTGCTGCTGCCCGACCGCCACTTCGGCGCGCTTGACGTCGAGCGTCGTGCCGGAGCCGACGCCGGCGCGGGCCTTGGCGAGGTCGAGATCGAGCTGGACCTTGCTGAGGAGCGAGTCCTGCAGCGTGGCATTGGCGTGGCTCTGCAGTGCCGTCAGGAACTGGGTGACGACCACGTTGCGCAGGCTCAGGTCAGCCACCGACATGTCGGCCTCGGCGGCGTCCATGTTGGCACGTGCGCGGCGCAGTTCGGAGAGCGTGGAGGCCGAGAACCGGGCGCTGAAGTTCAGCCCCCAGCTGCTCGAAATGATGTCCGACGTGGCGCCGAAGGCGACGCCGCCGAACACCTCCGGCTTGCCCTGCCGATATCCGGAGCCGAACGAGGCGTCGGCACTGGGCAGGAAGGCTCCGTAGGCCGACCGCAACGCCAACGAGGCGCGCGTGCGCCCCGTCAGTTGCTGCTGGTACGTGGGGTTGTTCTTCTTTGCGATGCCCAGGGCGTCGTCCAGGGTCAGCGAACTTGGCGTGCCCGACTGGGCGGCGGCGCTCAAGGCGACTCCGGAGACGACAAGGGCCGTCAAAAATTTGCGCATGGCAATGAAATCCGAGCTGGGGTCCGAGGGGGCGTACGGGGTGGCGATACAGGGAGTTTCAACCGACAAAGGCTTGCGCCGATTCACCCTGCGATGGAATGGAATGCGGACGATGACGCCGCCGCATCACCGAGCGGGACTGCGGGGCGCGTCGTCACGAATGGCCACCAGGCGTTCGGCGGGGACCGCGACCTTGAGCAACCGCCCGATCCCATCGATCCAAACCTCCCGGACCACCCCCGCGGTTCCCTCGCGCACGACAAACTTGTGCGCCTCGATGGACTGGAGGGCGATGGCCACCTGATCGCGGCCGGCATCCTCCACGGCCAGCGTCACGGTGACGCCGCGGGCCGGCACGATGGCTGCGACGGTGCCGGCGCCCCGCGCCACGACGAACTGGAGCAGGTGCAAGACGCCATCCTCGACGACCAGCGTCCCGCGCGGCAGGAGAATTTCCCGGGCGGACTCACCCGAGCCGCGGACGGCGCGGGCGCTGAACCGTCGGCCGATGACCTCGGCCCGGTAGGTTTCGCTGGGAAGTCCTTCGGCGACGGTCTTCGACTGGAAGCGGGCCGGAAGACCGGTGGAGTCGGCGCTGAGATCGACGGTGAGGCGCCGGGGCCCGATCACCAGGAGGCCGCGCGTGAGCGTCTCGTACGCACCGGCGGTGGTGGGCACGTGGCGGATGGAAAAGTCCTCGCGTCCCACACGATCGCCGCCGCGGCTGATCGTGAAGCTTCCCTCGTCCACAACGGTGCCCTGGCCGGCGAGGGATCGGGCGGCCAGCACCAGGGTGAGCAGGGCGAGAGAAAGTCGTTTCATGGTATCAATAATAGTAGGCGATCGAGGGCGACCCGTCATCTGGGCGGTACTGCCTGGCGGCCGTGCGTCGCCCGCCGCGCGATTCGGGGGTATTATCCTCGCGCGTGACCTCTCCCGACCACTCCCCGCCGGCCGCCGCCGCCAGCCCAGCGCTCCCACGCTGGCTGTGGCCGCTGGCGGCCGCTGCCATCGTGCTGACGGCCTCGGTCTGGATACGCAGTGGCGCTCCGGCCTGGCTGTGGGCCTGCGGCTTGGCCGTGGTGCTGGCCATTCCGGCGCGCGCGCGACGCCGGCGGAGCGGACGCGACCTGGTCTTTCTTGCGGTGGCGGTGCTGTTCGTCGCCGAAGGCATCGTGGCGCGCAGCGAGCGCGTGCGACGCGACGCGGACTGGGGGTCCTGGAGTCGCGCGGTGGAATCGCGGGCAACCGAGCGCTTTGCGCAGCGCGTGGAG
>CANNKR010000322.1 GCA_947504615.1 Gemmatimonadota bacterium
CGCAACCTGAAGCCGACGCCGGAGAACGCGGTGGGGCTGATTCTCGAGGGCGTGCTGAATGGCGGCGCCGGCGTCGTGTACCACGTCATCGACGAAGCCGACGTGAAACGCATCATGGCGCATCCCATGACGATGATCGCCAGCGATGGCCGGCTGACCAAGCTGGGCGAGGGGGTGCCGCATCCGCGGAACTACGGCACCTTCCCGCGCGTGCTGGGGCGCTATGTGCGCGACGAGCACGTGCTGACGCTGGCGCAGGCAGTGAACAAGATGACGGGCATGCCCGCCGCGCGGCTCAACCTGCGCGACCGCGGCTGCCTGCGCGCCGGGTGTGTTGCGGACGTCACCATCTTCGATGCGGCCACCGTGAAAGACGTCGGCACCTTCACCGATCCGCACCACTACGCCGAGGGCATTCCCTGGGTGCTGGTGAACGGCGAACCGGTGGTGGCGAACGGCGTCTTCACGACCGCGCGTCCCGGACGCGTGGTTCGGCGGCCGGTGCGGCCCTGAGCGGCCGCACCGACCACGGCTAGAACATCAGGTTGATGCCAATGGATGGGAGCAGGCCAATGCTCTCGTTCTTCAGCACGCCCCCGGTGCGCGGATCCCAGCGGTAGTTACCCACGCCCTTGGCGCTGGTGACGTTCTGCAGGTCGAGGTACGCAATCAATTGGCGGTGCGCGAAGCTCCACCGACGATCCGCCCGCAGGTCGAGCGACGCGAACGTTGGCAGTCGCTCACCGGCATTGTAGTGCGTGAAGTCCTGCTGGCCCGCGCGCGGCCCCGACGTGATGAACGGCGTGGTCGGCAGCCCTGACGCCGCGCGGACCTTGCCGCTGAACTCCCACGTGGCATTGGGCCGCCATCCGCCGAGCAGGTTGGCAATCCAGCGCGTCTCGAAGGCGCCGGGACGCGCGATGCCGTCGATGGAGGTGAACTCTGTACGGTTGAGGCTCACCGTCGCGAGGCCGTAGACGGGGACGCTGCTCAGCACCTTGCGCGCGAGGAACTCGACGCCGTACGCGCGGCCGGTGCCCACGCTGCGCAGCGGCTCCAGGCCAAAGGGGATGTCGGTGGTGATGTCGTCAAAGCCGGCGGGGGCCAGCACGGCCTGCGGACGCCAGGCGCGCGCGGGCATGCCGGCATACTGCTGCAGATAGGCCTCCGCCTGCACCTTGAGGTCCGGCCGCACTTCACGCTCGATGCCCGCCACCAGATGATCGGCGCGAAACGGACGCAGCGCGCCACGGTTGCTCGCGTCGCCGATGAGCCAGATGTACTGCGGGGACTGCCAGTAGCGCCCCGCGGCCATGGTGAGCGTGGTGTGATTGCCCACGCCCACGCGTGCACCAAGACGAGGGCTGAACTTGAACGCGTTGTCGAGAAAGGAGTACAGGTCGCCGCGCGCGCCGGCCGTCAGGCGCACGCGCGGCATCGGCTTCCAGCTCGTCTGCACGTAGGCGCCACTGCGCGCCGCGGTGAACGACGTGTCGATGGTGAGCGGGTGAGGAATACCGGCGTCGTCCAACCGCGCGAAGCCCGGGAGCTTCACGTCGTAAGCGAGATTGCTGGCGAACTTCATCATGGCGCCAGCGCTCACTTCCAGCCCGTCGCGCGGCTCCAGCTGCACATCGGCGCGCAACAGCTGCTCGCCCTCGGTGCTGTTGGCGCGGAAAATGGGGGTGGGCGGCGACAGCGAGTCGTTCTGCAGCGTGCGGTAGCGCGACCAGGTGCGGCCCAGCGTGACGTCGAGCACGCCACGCGACAGCACGCGCTTGAGCGTCACGCCCGAGAAGTACTGCTGCTGGTCGTTGGCCACCACGCGTGAATTATCGTAGCGATTGTCGGCGCTCTCATTGTTGAACGACACATCGTCGAGCGCGCCGACAGTCAGCACCGACAGCGTCGTGGTGCCACTGAGGCGCTGCGTGGCCTTGAACGTCAGGTCGGTGTACGCGGGAATGAAGCCGAACCCCGCGGCCTTGAAGACGAGGTCCAGGTACGAGCGGCGCACCCCCAGCAGGAAGCTGCCACGCGACCCCAGCGGACCTTCGACAAATGCCCCGTATCCCGTGGCCGACAGGTTCAGCTCGCCGCCGAACGACCGGCTTCCCTCGCGCAGGGTCAGGCTCGTCACCGAGTTGGTGCGGTCGCCGTAACGCGCGCCAAAGCCGCCGGCACTGAACTGCGTCTCGTCCACGAACTGGATGTTGATGAGCGACAGCGGCCCGCCGGTGGACCCCTGGCTGCCGAAGTGGTTGATGTTCGGCACCTCGATGCCGTCCACGACGAACAGGTTCTGGTACGGAGCGCCGCCGCGCACGGCGAGGTCGTTGCGCCCCGCCTGCGTTACGGCCACGCCCGGCAGCAGCGCCACCGCGCGAATCACGTCTTCCTGCACACCGGGCGCGCGCCGTGTCTCCTCTCGGCTCAGTGTCGTGGTGCTCACTTGCGCGTCCGCCGGCGGCGCAAAGTACGACGCCTGCACCTGCACCGCGGTCAGGTTCAGCGCCGCGGGCGACAGCTTCACCAGTACCTCCACCGGCTTGGTAATCGAGACGGCGACGTCCGGTACGGAGATGGGTGCGTACCCAATGGCGCGCGCCTGCAGCGACACGACGCCGACAGGCACGCCGGTGATGCGGAAGCGTCCCGCCTCGTCGGCCTGCGCGCCGCGCCCTGTGCCCGGCACCAGCACCTGCGCCGCCGCGATCGGCTGCTGCGTGATAGAGTGCACCACGCGCCCCTCAATAGTGCCAGTGCGTGGGGGGGCTTGGGCCGCGGCAGCAGAGGTCGCGAAGAATATGAAGGAGAACAGTCGGTGACGAGGCATCGTTCGGCGTGCAGGGGAGTCAACAAAGACCCCGGCAGGGATGCCGGGGCCTACGCTGGATGAACGCTCCGTGCGCAACGTGAAGTTCCCCTCTTTACCCCTCACCTGCACCCCCCACCCCGAACCCCTAACCCCCCCCCACTCTTCACCCCTTCATCACCTCAATC
>CANNKR010000323.1 GCA_947504615.1 Gemmatimonadota bacterium
ACCCACGGCATCTGCCCGAGCTGCGCGGAAAAAACGTTTCCCGAGGGCGGAGCGTAGTACCGGAATGCTCGCCTGATGCGACCACCACCCCACAGGACATTACCGATGCGTGCCATCAAGCTGTTCGTGCTGTCTGCGCTGGCGCTACCGCTCGCGCTGCCGCTGGTGGCCACCTCGCAGGCGCCCAGCCGCGCGCCCACACGCGCCATCCGGCGCGACCTCCCGCTGACCAACATGATCCGGCGCGCCTTCGCCGCCGGCACGCGGGACTCCACGGGGCGCCCCGGCGCGAAGTACTGGCAGACGCAGACGGACTACACGATCAGCGCCCGCTTCGACGCGCCGACGTCGCGCATCACGGGGCGCGAGACCGTGATCATCCGCAACAACAGCGACTCGGCGCTGCGCACCATCCAGTTGCGTCTGGACCAGAACATCTACGCCGCCAACGTGCCGCGCGCCGAGCAGGTGCCCGAGATCACCGATGGCATGGTGGTGACGCGGATGGCGGTGAATGGCGAAACGGTGGACCTGAATCCGCCGCCGCCGCCGCGTCGCGGTCAGGCCGGCGCTGCGCCGGCGGCGGTCCGGCTGGCGGCCACGGGGCTCACCACGACGACGGCGCGCATCACGCTGGCCACGCCCATCGCGGCGCACGGCACGGCCACGCTCGAGGCCGACTGGAACTTCAAGGTGCCGCGCTCCGAGAATGGCCGCGGCCTGCGCATGGGCGCGTGGGGAGACAGCCTGGTGGCGGTGGCGCAGTGGTATCCGCGCGTGGCCGTGTACGACGACCTGCGCGGCTGGGACACCGACCCGTATCTGGGACCGTCGGAGTTCTACAACAACTTCGGGCGCTTCGACGTCACCATCGACGTCCCCGCGGGGTGGCTGGTGGGGGCCAGTGGCGTGCTGCAAAACCCTGCCGACGTGCTGACGCCGGCGGTGCGCGAGCGGCTCGCGCACGCGCTCGACTCCGATTCGACGCGCACCATCGTGTCGGCGACTGAGCGCGGCCCGGGCATCTCCACCGCGGCGGGCACGCGATTGTCGTGGCATTTCGTGGCCGAGAGCGTGGCGGACTTTGCGTGGGGGACGTCGGACCGTTTTGTGTGGGACGCCACGCGCGCCACGATCCCGGGCGGCGCCGTGATTCCCGTGAACATCTTCTACGAGCCGGGGCACAAGGCACAGTATGCGCAGGTCGGGCCGCTGTCGCGGCACGCACTCGAGTTCTACAGCGCGCTGTGGATGCCGTACGCCTTCCCGCAGCTCACGGTCATTGATGGCCCTGACGGCGGCATGGAATACCCGATGCTGATCATGTCGGCGGCTGGCGCCGCCGACCACGAGACGGGGCACCAGTGGTGGCCGATGATGGTCGGCGTGAACGAGACCTGGTACGGCTGGATGGACGAGGGGTTCAATCAGTACATGAACACGCTCTCGGGTGCCGACCGCAATCATGTGCCGGCCAACCTCGACGGACTGGGGCAGTCGTACGGACGCACCAGCGGCGACGAGGGCGAGGCGCCGTTGATGTGGAACGCGAACTACGGCGGCCCCAACTACCGCTTCCAGGCCTACGGCAAGTCGCCGCTGATGCTCTCCATGCTGGGCGGTATCGTGGGCGACACCGCCGTGTGGCGGGCACACAGCGCGTACGCCAAGGCGTGGCTGTTCAAGCATCCGTCGCCGTGGGACTACGCGAACTTCATGAGCAACGCCCTGCAGCGCGACCTCGGCTGGTTCTGGTACTACTGGCTGTTCACGACCGAATCCGTGGACGGCGCGATTGCCGGCGTCGGGAGCGCGAAAGGAAAGACGACCGTGACCGTGCGACAGGACGGACAGATGCCGTCGCCGGTGGTGCTGAAGGTGCGCTTTGCGCCGACGGGAGCAAAACTGAAGGCGATGAAGAATGCCGTGATGACCGACAGTGTCACGGCGATCGTGACGTGGCCGGTGGACGTCTGGTTTGACGGGCGCCGCACGTTCGACGCGACGCTCGAGTTTGGGGCGCGCGTGATCGAGAAGATTACGCTGGACCCTGCATGCCGCTTTCCGGACCGTGACGTGACAGACAACGTCTGGCCGCGGGTCGCGCCGGTGGCAGCGCCAGCGGCGGCACCGGCCGGGCCGCCAATGCGCGGGGGAGCGCGTTGCGGGTAGGGTGATGGGTGGGTAACCCGGAGTGACAGATGAACGGATCGACTGAAGCGCAGGGCTCCCGGTGGCGCGAAATCGTCGTCGTCGGTGCGTACGCACTGGCCTATTTCATCGCGCATCAGCTCTCGTTCTTCTTCCCCGGGGAAGGGCAGGTCATCATGGCGGTGTGGCCGGCCGGCGGCGTTGGCTTGGCCGCGTTGCTGCTGAGCCCGCGGCGGCGTTGGCCCTGGCTGGTGATGGCCTTCTACGTGGCCGGCGTCGCTGCAGACGTTACGCTCGCACACCGGCCGTTCTTCGTGTCGATCGGGTACATGACCGCCAACATGGTCGAGTCACTGGGCTGTGCGCTGCTCCTCCTGCGGACGAGTCAATCCCGGATTCGCTTTGACCGCGTGGCGCAGGTGGTCGCGTTGCTGGGTGGCGTGCTCCTCGTGAATGCCGTCAGCGCGTGCATCGGAGCCGGCGCGGCGGTACTCGCCACCGGGGCCTCGTTCGGCGGGGCGTGGCTGACCTGGTATGTGGGGGACGGGCTCGGGATCCTGCTGATCGCACCACTCATCGTCACGTGGGCCACTGCCGGGGAGGAGTGGCAGTCGTGGCGCACGGCGCGGATCGTAGAGACGGCGGCGTTCCTGACGGTGTGGTGCATCGTGAGCTGGTATTCGCTGGGCCAGGCCGGGTCACTGGGGTTGCGGCCGTACATGATGATCGCCGTGCTGGCGTGGCCCGCCTTTCGGCTTGCGCGGCCGATCATGTCCACGGCCCTGGTGCTGCTCGCGCTCATCTCGATCAGTCACGAAGTCGTGAATGCCGGCGGCAGCGTCCTGTCGGG